>JBCECD010000145.1:0-5573 GCA_039206745.1 Bdellovibrio sp.
GCATTACACAATCACTTCGCACAATTCGGTGCGGTTGATTCAGCAAAAGTAATCATGGACAGAGATTCTGGCCGTTCTAAAGGCTTCGGCTTTGTAGAAATGGCTGATGACTCTGCTGCTGATGAAGCAATTGAAAGAGGCAACGGTGTTGAGTTGAATGGCCGTGCTATCAATGTTTCTGAAGCTCGTCCTCAAGCTCCACGTGAAGGTGGTGGCGGTCCTCGTCGTGGCGGTGGCTTCGGCGGCGGCGGTGGTGGCCCACGTCGTGGTGGCGGAGGCGGTGGATTTGGTGGCGGCGGACGCGGTGGTCCTCGTTATTAATCATCCACTGTTTTGACGAAGATAGACTTGTTTTAGTCTTCAACAAAAGGTCTCATAGAAATACTATGAGACCTTTTTTACTTCTTACGCTGTTATTGTTGTCGTTCTCTTCTGGAGCTCTTGCGGAAAAAAAATTGATTGTTCTCGGTGACTCTCTGACAGAGGGATATGGAGTGGCTAAAGATGCTGCTTATCCTCATCTCCTGGAAAAAAAGCTTCATGCTGACGGAAAAAAAGAATGGGTTGTTGTCAATGCGGGTGTCAGCGGTTCAACCACAGCTTCAGCCATTTCACGCATGAAATGGCTTTTCAAAACCAAACCTGACACGGTCCTTTTAGTTCTGGGAGCTAACGATGGACTGCGGGGATTGAAAGTCCCAGATAGTCAAAAAAATCTTTCCCAGGCGATCGAGTATGCGCAAACACAAAAAGTGCGCATCATCTTAGGTGGTCTTTATATGCCACCAAACTATGGCAAAGACTACACGGATGAATTCAAGAAAATGTATGAGTCTTTAGCGAAAAAATATAAAATTGCATTCATTCCCTTTGTTCTCGATAAAGTGGCGGGAGATTCCCGCTATAATTTAGCTGATGGAATTCATCCCAATGAAGAAGGACATAAAATTATTGCAGATAATATCTACAAAGTGCTGAAGGGGGCTCTGTGAGTTTGGTTTTAAAAGATGTGAAAAAGAGCTTTCAGCAGGGTGATGTTGAGATTCGAGTATTAAATGGCCTCAATGTGAACATTGAGCCGGCTCAGGTTGTTTCTATTGTCGGGCAATCGGGAAGTGGTAAGTCCACGTTGTTATCGCTGTTGGCAGGATTGGAACGAGCGGACTCTGGTGAGATTCGAGTCGATGATGTGAATCTGCTGCCCTTGTCTGAGCAGGATATCACGGCTTTTCGTGCGCAGAATATCGCCATTGTCTTTCAGCAATATCATCTGATTGCGCATTTAACGGCTTTGGAAAATGTGATGTTGGCCTTGGAAATATTGAAAATAGAAAATGCTTCGGCGAAAGCAGAAGAAGCTCTGAAAGAACTAGGGCTGGGACACCGGCTGCATCACTTTCCCAGTCAATTAAGTGGCGGGGAATGCCAGCGTGTGGCGATCGCCCGGGCTTTGGTTGTGAAGCCCAAGATTTTGCTGGCCGATGAACCGAGTGGAAATCTCGACACTCATACGGGTGACAAGGTCATGGATGTTTTTTTTGATGTGGTTCGTAAGCATAAAATCACCACCATCTTGGTGACTCACAGTGAAAATCTGGCGGCAAAGTGTGAGCGCATTTTGCGTCTCGAAGAAGGTCAGCTGAGGGAAGTCTAATGTTATGGAAACTAGCTATTCGAGAATTGCGCCGTAGTTGGCGCTTTGGTGTCTTTTTTATTTTCAATCTGAGCTTGGGGCTGACGGGCTTTGTGTCTTTGCAAGCTTTCAATACGGCATTAGAAGAACAGATTAAGGCCAATGCCAAATCTATTCTGTCTGCGGATTTAGCCGTCTCCTCTCGGCGGGAAATGACGGAGGAGGAAAAAAAGAAAATGCGGGAGATTCTACCCGCGGGCATTGAAGAATCTCAAATCTATGAGTTCTTTGCGATGATAAGTTCCAGTAAAGGGTCGCGGTTGGTGCTGGTCAAAGCAGTGGATGGAGCTTATCCATTCTATGGCGAGTTGCAAATGGCTTCAGGTAAAGTTATCGCCGCAGGTTCAGAGAAAGATATTCTCACGCAGCCGACCGCCTGGATCTATCCCGAGTTGAAAGAACAACTGGGTTTGGATGTCGGTGATGAGATTAAACTGGGTAACTTAGCGCTGAAGATTTCAGATCTGGTCAGTAAGGATCAGACACAGACTTTCCGGATGGCTACTTTGGCGCCGCGGATTTTTATAAATAGAGATCTGATTCCACAGTCAGGACTCTTGCAATTCGGCAGTACTTTCACCACAGCTTTTTTGTTGAAGATTCCTGAGGCGGTTTCGATCACTTCTTTGCAGGATAATCTGTATCAGGCTCTACCTGATCCTCAGATCACGATTGAGACTCCCCATTCCGCTGGAGAAGATTCGGGACGGCAGCTGGGTTATCTGTCTGACTATCTGGGATTGGTTTCTATCATTGCACTTTTTATGTCGGCCTTGGGAGCCGCCTATATCTATCGTCTGTTTCTTTCCAGTCGTATGAAGGAGGTGGCGATTCTGCGGACTTTAGGTTTGCAGAGCTTCGAAGCGGTGGGCGTCTATATTATTCAAGCCTCTGTGCTGGGCTTGATGGCAACAGTGCCGACTTTAATATTCAGTCAGTTGGTGCTTCCTCTACTCAGTCGCTTGCTGTCGGGTTTTACGCCTTTTTCATTAGAGCCCAGGATTAATGGCGAAGCGCTTTTTATTTGTCTTGTGATGGCGATCTTCGGCAGTTTTATTGTCAGTTTACCGTTCTTGGTGAAGATTCTCGATCTTAAAGCAGCAAAACTTTTCAGTGAAGAGAAGTTCTCTGTGGGAGAAGGGCGCCGCCGTCTTTGGCCTTTTTTGCCGATTGTGGTGATGTTTTACGCTCTTTCTGTATATCAGGCGCACTCCTGGAAAATTGGCGGCTTGTTTGTTGGCTCCATGGTGGGTGTGGTTTTGATGTTGCTCATAACTGGCTATGCCACAGTGAAGTTGGCTGGACTGTTTAAGGGATTGAGCGCTTGGTTTTTGAAGTTCAGTTTCCTGAGCCTCTCACGAAGAGCTGGAGCGAGTCTGGCGATTTTTGTGGCTTTGGGTTTGGGAGCTTTATTGATCAATATCCTGCCGCAACTGAAGAACTCCTTGCAGGCGGAGTTTCAAATTGAAGGCCGTAGTAAAATCCCCTCTCTGTTCATGTTTGATATTCAGGATGAGCAATTAGAAGGAGTTGAGAAAATCATTTCACAAAATCAAGTAGAGCCTTTGGGGGTTTCCCCTATGGTAAGAGCTCGCTTATTGAAGGTGAATGAGCAGGATTATGAGAGAAAAATAGAGGGGCAGGGATTTAAAACCAGAGAAGAAGAGCGAGAGGCTCGCTTCCGTAATCGTGGGATGAATCTCTCTTATCGTCATGACTTGTCTGCTTCTGAAAATATTATTGAGGGACGTTCGTTCTCGGGAGAGTTCAACCCTGATCAGCACAAGCGAGCGGAGCTGTCGGTGGAGGCGCGTTTTGCTGACCGCATGGGTTTTAAGCTGGGCGATGTGCTGGTGTTTGACGTGCAGGGTGTGGAAGTGGAAGGTGAAATCATCAATCTGCGTAAAGTGAAGTGGACAAGTTTTCAACCGAACTTTTTTGTGCTGGTTCAGCCGGGTGTTTTGAATGAGGCCCCCAAAACTTTTATTGCAGCGATTCCTTTTTTAAATTCAGAAGACCGTACAAAATTGCAGAATGAGATAGCTCAGACTTATTCGAATGTCTCTGTGATTGATGTGGTGAGAACTGTAGACGAGGCTTTGCAAACAGCTGAGAAAATGAGTTGGTCTTTGGAGCTTATGGCAGTACTGGCCTTGGTCACAGGGTATATTGTTCTGTTTTCGATTGTAAGAAGTCAGATCAAAGGCCGGCGTTGGGAACTGAATATGCTGAAAATTCTCGGAGCTTCCGGGCGGGAGATCTCAGGGTTTATTCTCACTGAGTTTGCATTTTTGTCTTTTATTTCTGCGGCGACAGGAGCCTTGCTCAGTGTGCTGGTGAGCTTTGCTCTGAATAGTTTTCTCTTTGAAGGCGACTTCAAGCTTTCTTGGTCTCAACCTTTGATGTCAGTTTTAATTATAACTGCATTGAGCTTAGTTATTTCTTTCCTGGCGGGATTGGATATCATAAAAGAGAGTGCCTTAGGCATTTTGCGCGAGGAAAAGTAGAAAATGAACAAGGTCAACGAAGCTCTGGTGAAAGCCAAAAAGATTTTAGATGAGGGGGGCGTGATCGGCCTTCCCACGGAGACCGTCTACGGCTTGGCTGCGCGTATTGATATCCCTTCAGCGGTGGAAAAGATTTTTATCACTAAAGAGCGTCCCTTTTTTGATCCTCTGATTGTGCATGTGGCTTCTATCGAGCAGGCCAAAAAGGTGACGGCGTTTTGGGGGCCGGCTACGCAAGTTCTGGCTGAAACCTTTTGGCCCGGGCCTCTGACTTTGATTTTACCGCGGGACTCTTCGGTGAGTCTGATGATCACTTCAGGCCTGGAGTCGGTCGGAGTGCGTATGCCAAATCATCCGATGGCTTTGGAGCTTTTACATCAAGTGGGAGTGCCTTTGGCTGCGCCGAGTGCTAATAAGTTTGGTCGGACTTCGCCGACTTCTGCGGGACATGTGCGCGTGGAGTTTCGCAACGAAAATGTTTTTGTTTTAGATGGCGGTGACTGTGATATCGGAATTGAATCCACGGTTTTATTGGTTCGCCACAGAACAGATAAAATTCTACTGTCCATATTAAGAAGAGGGCATGTTCTGAAATCTGATATCGAAAGAGTACTCTTGGATAAAGGTTTTCAGGTGGAGTTCACTGAAGTGATAGACAAGCGCGAGTCTCCAGGTCACATGAAACATCATTATATGCCTCCAGTTCCTTTGATAGTCTGTCTTGATCCGACCCGATCCACCGAAAGTGTTTTGCGTGAAGTGAATGAGAAGATCACCCAACTTCCCGATGAGATCGAAAGCGTGAAGATTATAAAACCGGCGGCGGGCATTCAAAGTTGTGCTCTGTTGAAGCTTTCTGAAGATCCCGTGCTGGCGACGCGAGAGTTTTATGCGAAGATGCGGGAGTTGGCGATTCAAGGGGCGGAATGTTTGCTCTTTTATAAAGAAGAGCATCAAGTGGGTGAGCGCTGGGAGTCTTTGTTTGATCGTTTGAACAAAGCGGCCTCGTTGATCGTCTAGGTTGGCAAGAGATATCAACATATTTCCGACACAATCCTGAAGTTCTTCTGACAATTCTCGAATATGAAAATTGCTATCCTGATGTTGATCCGAAGGGGAGGGGCCTTATGATCAACTCGTTAGCGTACACCAGCTTTGAAAGAGTGTCTCAGAATCTTCAATCTTTTTACCAGTTGCGATTGAACCGCATTCATCGCTTCCGGGCCAAAATCGAAATTCACACGGAAGTCGGTCCTTTTGAAATCAAAACAGTGACGAATGTGGAGGAGCTGAAAGAAGCTCTGGCATTGCGCTACGATGTTTTCCATAAGGAAATGCTTGGCAAAAAAGCCGCCCAGGGGGTGGATGTCGAT
>JBCECD010000146.1:0-5526 GCA_039206745.1 Bdellovibrio sp.
CCCTGGGACGCGGTGGGCGTTTGGTCTTTTTGAGTGACGACAAACCAACCCACTTTCAAAGCTGGCTGCAGATAGTGCAAACCAACCAGAGTGAGAATGTTTCCTGGGCGGTTTTGAGTCGACAAGATGTCTTAACGCGGCGATGGCAGACCACAGAGTGGGATCTTCTCGTGCTCTTTGCAGAGCAGGAGTCTTTGGTATTGGAATTGAATTTCCAGCTTCTGGGGCAGCGTTTGCTCATAGGAGGAGGGGCCTCTTTGTCAGATCCTTCCCTCTATGACTTCTTCTTTGCCGTGACCGATCTCTCCATTTGGACAGAGTTCTGGCAAAGCTTTCATGTGAAGCGACAAGAGATGGGGTTTCAAGGAGTGGGACAAACTCCAGCTCTGTTTTTAGACCGTGATGATGTTTTAGTAAAAAATGTTCCTTATAACAAAGAAGCGGACCGGGTTGAGTTGATGCCCGGCGCTTCGGAGTTGGTGGCTCGCGCCCATGCTGATTCTTATTGGGTGGTGATGGTGAGCAATCAATCGGGTTTGGGCCGTGGGCGTATTGCTTGGTCTGAGTATCAGCAGGTGCATCAGCAGATGTTGCGGTTATTGGCGCAAGAAAAATGCTGGTTGGATGAATGTCTATGGGCCTCTTACATTGATTCAGAATCCTCTGCGGCGCAAGGGCCTTTGTTGCCGAGCTGGCGCAAGCCTCGTCCAGGACTTTTTCAGCAGGCTTATCGCAAGCTCCAAATGTCGATGGCCGAGTCTGTGATGGTCGGAGACAGTGCTTCGGATCTGATTGCCGCCTTTCAGGCGGGAGTGGGACATCTCTATCTTTTAAAAACTGAAAAAGGTGATCAGGAGATACAAATTCTTCAGGAGTACCGGTTGCAGCATTCTCAGCTCAGTTTCCAAGTTGTTTCGCACCTGGATCAAGTGAAGTTGGCATCTACGCGTTCTTTACGGCGTAAATAAAAGAACGCGCCTCCCAGACTCAGAATAAATGTTCCGACTTGAAAGGCTGTGATACTTGTGGGGCCTAATTCGGAGGGCTCGCCGGTATAGAGATTAAATAAAAAATAGAAAGCGGCCTGGCCCACGCCGACACCCGCTGGTGAGATCGGCAGAGCTGTGGCCATAAAGCCCAAGGGCGCAACCAAAAAGTAAGTGCGTGCTGGAACATCTGAAAAACCTGCCAAGATTCCAGCTTGATAGAGAAAAATAATGGCACAGGCTTGTGAGATCAGACTGAGC
Organism: Bdellovibrio sp.; assembly: GCA_039206745.1. Taxonomy (GTDB): domain Bacteria; phylum Bdellovibrionota; class Bdellovibrionia; order Bdellovibrionales; family Bdellovibrionaceae; genus Bdellovibrio. Next base: position 1,248 of record JBCECD010000146.1, read on the forward strand.
AGAATCACGCTGAAGAAGCGCTTTCCCTCTTTGCCGTAGATGTGCATGCTCTCATAGAGCTTCATAAACTTTTCAGAATAAGGCACTTTGTGGATCCATTTCTTCAAAGTTCCCTGATCGTAGAGCTTTGATGAAAAAATCAAAGACAGAGCGATGCTGAACGCGACAAAGAGCCCACTGATAAAACAGAACAACGTCCACAGCGCTGGCGTGCGCAGAATATGGCTGAGGTCGTACACCATCACCAGCAATGCTAAGAACACCATGGCAAACATGCCGAGCACGCGATCCATCAGCACGCTGGTGACTGCGATGACTTTCTGACCTGGATGTTCCCGGGTGAAGTAAAAGGCTTTGATCACATCCCCACCCACACCTCCCGGCATGGCGAAGTTGAAAAACATGCCGATCAAAGTCAGTTTAAAGACAGACCAGGTGTTGGTCTGCACACCTTGGGAGCGGATCAACACTCTCCAGCGCTCACTGGCAAAAAAGATGTTGAGTAAAATTAAAAAGAGTCCCAGGCCGGCAGCACTTGGAGAGAGGAAGTTTTTTAAAGCACTGAAGTTCAGTTTGTCGGATTGAACCAACCAGAAAATAATGGCGGCAGAAAAGAGAACTTTCGCCAACTGAACCAGGATCTTTTTTGTGTGTTTGACCATGGTTCAGTCTTACTTGAATTTAATGCGGAACTCTACCTAGAAATGAGTCGTCCAGATTTTTTTAAGATTGGTCAGGACAGCTTCCAAATTCTTCAAGGGCAAAGAAGTGGGACCGTCACACAAAGCCTTTTCGGGATTGGGATGAGTCTCCAGGAAAATCCCGTCCACACCCACGGCCATAGCAGCTCGCGCCAAAGGCCAGACCATTTCCCCGCGGCCACCACTGCTTTCGCCCGTTGCGCCCGGCAATTGTGTAGAGTGTGTGCAGTCCATAATCACTGGAAAGCCCAGGCGACGCATTTCTACCAGCCCGGTCATATCGTTGATCAAACGGTTGTAACCAAAAGTGGTCCCGCGCTCACAGAGAAGAAGTTTGTCATTGCCGGCTTGCACGGCCTTTTGAGCTATAGCCTTCATATCCCAAGGGGCCAAGAACTGACCTTTCTTGATATGAATCACAGCTCCGGTTTTGGCTGTCTCCACCAACAAGTCTGTTTGGCGCGAGAGGAAGGCCGGGATCTGTACGACATCCGCTACGGCCGCGGTCTCTTTGACTTGAATGGTTTCATGAACGTCAGTGATCAGAGCGCAGCCGAGTTCGCCTTTGATTTTTTCTAAGCTCTTTAAGGCGGAGTGAGCGCCGGGGCCGCGAAAGCTCGCGGCGCTTTGACGGTTGGCTTTGTCAAAAGAGCATTTCAAAATCCAAGGAATGCCCAGAGCTCGAGTGATGCGCTGGATTTCTTTCCCTGTCTCCAGAACCATGCCCTCATCTTCGATGATGTCAGGGCCGGCGAAGAGAACAAAGTTTTTGCCGTCTCCCCAGGTGATGGTTTCATGCGGTGTCTTCAAGACAACCGGTTTGGCCAGAGCCTCAAATCCTGTTTTCATTAAAAAGCTCCCTTCACAGCGGCAATAACCTTGTCCTGCGTGGCTTCATCCATGTCTGGATAGATTGGCAAGCTGATCACATGCTCCGCGGCCCAGCGAGCCACAGGCAGTTCCTGATGAGGATTGGCTGTGTGCTCTTTGTACCAAGGCTGATCTGGCATGATGCGAGGATAGTGGATCGACGTCGGCACTCCCGCCTCGGTCATTTTTTTCTGGAAGCCAGCGCGATCTTGAACTGTGATCGTGTACTGAGCCCATACCGACTGGCAAGCAGAGTCGACATGAGGGGCAGAGAAACCTTCTGCCTTGATTGAAGCAAAGGCATCATTATAGCGAGCGCCCAGATGTTGGCGTTGCTCCACTTCCCAATCGTAGCGCTCCATTTTTGCCAGCAAGATAGCACATTGAAGAGTGTCGAGACGGCCATTGATCCCTAAACGAGTGTGATAATAGCGCGACTCAGAACCATGCTCACGAATCTCTTTGATGATTTTGTAGAGATTGTCATCGTTTGTGAAAACAGCTCCCCCATCACCGTAGCAACCCAAAGGCTTTGCCGGGAAGAAGCTGGTGCCTGCAACAGTTGTCACACTGCCGCTGCGTTGATTTTTGTAGCGAGCCCCGAAACTTTGAGCCGCATCTTCAATCACATGCAGATTGTGTTTTTTTGCGATGGCATTGATTTTATCCATGTCTGGCATTTGCCCATAAAGAGAGACAGGCATGATCGCTTTTGTGCGCGGAGTGATGGCCGCTTCAATTTTCGCCGGATCCATATTGAAAGTTTTAGGATCGATATCGACATAGACTGGTTTGGCTCCCGCCAGCACAATCACTTCCGCTGTGGCGATGAAAGAGAAAGCGGTGGTGATCACTTCATCGCCCGCGCCAACACCCAAAGCCATCAGAGGAACCCACAGAGCATCGGTGCCGTTGGCAATAGTCAGACAGTGTTTTGTGCCAACATAACGAGCCAGAGTCTGCTCTAGCTCCACCACCTCGGGACCATTCACATACGCACCATGATCGAGAACTTTTTGAATGCGTGAATCAATAGAATTTTTTAAAACTTTGTACTGTGTTTTAAGATCAATAAAAGGGATGGACATAGAGCCTCCAAAAATAAATTTCTAACTGAGATATCGAGTAAATGAGTATCCTCCCGTTCGCAACAAATGTCTATCAGGACCCGCACCTAGGGCTTTGGGTCGGAGGCTTTTCGAGACCTGTTGCAGAAGAGCCACGCTGAGTGTTGAGGAAAAGCCTCCTTTTTTGACAAAATGGGCCATGGTGTGACTATAAATACTCACAGTCCGGGGATGATGTTATAACCACAGTTCTGACTTGGGAGGTTGTTTTGATACCGGTTATATTGTCTGGAGGAAGCGGAACTCGTCTGTGGCCTGTCTCTCGCCAGCACATGCCTAAACAGTTTTGCCATATTTTTGATCGTTCTCTGCAGACGCTGACCTTGCAAAGATGTAGGCAGTGGGGCTCACCCTGGATCGTGACTTCCAAAGCTTTGAAAACTCTCACCGAGCTCAACCTCCAAGAATTGAAAGCGAAAGATGTGAGAATAGTTTATGAATCTGTGGGACGTAACACAGCTCCTGCGATTGCAGTTCTGTGCAAACTGCTGATGGAGCAGGGGGCGGGTTCAGAAGTTGTCGGTATTTTTCCATCGGACCATTTGGTTACCAAAGAACCTGCTTTTGTCAACGTTGTGAACTTCGCTGCTCAGGTGGCGCAGGAAAATCGTGTGGTGACTTTGGGAATCACGCCTTCTTATCCTGAAACAGGATACGGTTACATCCAGACTCGCGCGGTCAGTTTCAAAGAAGACGGGCCGTTAAAAGCCTATTCGGTGGTCAAGTTTCATGAAAAACCCGATTTGCAAAAAGCCATGGAATTTGTCTCTCAAGGCAGTTTCAGTTGGAATGCGGGCATTTTTGTTTTCAAGGTTTCGCACATGGCTCAGTTGTTTGCCACACATCAGCCCGAGCTGTGGCAAAAGGTGTCGGCATTAAAGGCCGATGCTTCCAACCTGGATGATATCTACAGCAAAGTGAACAGCATTTCTATCGATTATGCCATCATGGAAAAATTGAGCGAAGGTGAGTTGGTTTGCATCCCGGCGGAATTTGGTTGGAGTGATGTGGGTTCGTGGGATGCGGTGGCGTCCTTGCAACGAGGCCATGAGATCTTGAATGTGAAAGGCCAAGATAATTTTGTCTTTGGTGTCGATGGTAAGCACTATTCGATGATCGGGATGGAAGATGTGATTGTGGTCGACACTTCGGATGCGATGATGTTGATCAAGAAAGGTCAATCTCAGGATGTCCGTCATGTCGTGGAAGCTCTGGCACAGCAGAAATCTTCTTTGGTGAAAGAACATCCTTTTGAATATCGCCCTTGGGGCTATTTTGAAATCTTAAAGGACACGCCTCATTTTAAATCCAAAGTGATTCGCGTCAATCCGCAGGCCCAGATCTCTTATCAATCTCATCAAAAGCGTGAAGAGCATTGGACGATCACTCGTGGTGTCGGTGAAGTCATCTTGAATGACGAGAGCATCCCTGTGCAGGCGGGCAGTCATGTGCACATTCCTCTGGGAGCCAAACATCGTATTCGCAACACCGGTTCCGAAGTTCTTGAATTTGTCGAAGTGCAAATCGGAACCTACTTTGGTGAGGACGACATCGTTCGCTATCGAGACGATTATCAGCGCA
>JBCECD010000147.1:0-5441 GCA_039206745.1 Bdellovibrio sp.
CAATGGGCTGGTATTTACTTATCAGCAGATCAAAGATAATCGCTGGCGGTATGACGAATGGGAATCAAAAAGTCTTTCTGTTTGAACCATTCGCGATGCGAATATCCTGCGGCCACAATGAATTCTTCAAAAGCATCGTGGGCAAAACCAAAAATATTTCCAAAAAACATAATGCCGGCAGGGTCTGCTTCTTTAAAAGTCAGGGTCTTTTTCGTGCGAAAGATTTGATTCATAATGTTTCGAACTTTAAAGCCTGAGAGCCCTTGACAGCAAGCAGATAAATCGCGAAGTTATCGACCTGTAAAACCCCTCTTTTTCTCGTTTCAGGAGTGCAAATTGCAGCGAAGCGTTATTGATCACAAGATCTATGATTCCCGGGACTTTCCGGCCTATTTGCCGAAGTTAAACAAGCTTTACGATGACTTGTTTACTGGCGGCAAAGGATTTCGGGCCAAGTTGATTCGCATGATGAGTGCAAATCTGTCGCTGACTCCGCAGGTGGAGTTGCTATTGGGGCAGACAATTGAGTTTATTCACAATGCTTCTCTTTTGCATGATGATTTGATTGATCGTTCGCATTTGCGCCGTGGGAAAACAGCGGCGTGGATGAAATACACGCCGGAGTATGCGGTGTTGGCGGGGGATTACTTGCTGGCACGAGTGATGGTAAATTTATCCGGGCATGGCAATATCAAGTTGGTTCAATACACAGCTGAAGTGATTTCCGATCTGTTGGAAGGGGAGTGGTTGCAGGACTCCGTAGTTGGAGATTTTTTTGTCACTCTCGAGCAGCTAGACCGTATTCACAATTTGAAAACAGCGAGTCTGTTTAAATGGTGCTTGCGTGCGCCCTTTATCGCTCAGGAGCGCTATGACGATGAATTGCATCGCACATTGGAGGAGATGGGAACTCTGCTGGGGCAGCTCTTTCAGCGCAGTGATGACTTGTTGGACTATGATATTCGCAATGAGGAAGGCAAAGCCATCTTAGGAGATTTGAAATCCGGTTATCTGAATTCTTTTGGTGCCTACATCTGCCAGGGGCGTTCGCGACAGGAAATTGACGGCATTGTGAAAACTAAGAATCTCGAGGACTATTACGCAAGTATTGGTGGCAAGGCTCACTTCGATCAAAAGCTCCTGGCTTTTGATGAGATGAACAAAGGTTTGATCCAAATGTATTCACATCACTTGGAAAGATTGAAAGGCTTCTTGAAGCCGGGTGAGGAAAAACTGATTGCGCAGTTGCAGCCTTTGACTGAGATTCTCTATTGGAGAAGGAAGCCATCGTGAGTGAACTGCGGACTCTTTCCAGGTCATCAGCAGAGTTTGAGGCGTATCTGTTGGGAACGTTCTCACGCACGCATCGGGCTGTGCCAGTGCAAACACTGAATGCCAACTCAGGTTCTGAGACGGTGACATTTCGGATTGTTCCTCTCGAGCAGATTTCTCGCCCTTCTGGTTGGATGATTGCACTCAAGACCTTGAAGGTTCGAAGTTTCATTTTGGTGATGGTGCCTCTGTTCGTGGTGTTAACTAAAAATACAGTGGATCGCACTTTGGCGGATGGACTGACGACGCTGATTGCGACCATCGGAGTTCTCTTTGCCTTTGCTGCTGTGGATTTGCGCAACGATTATATGGATCACATCAAGGGTGTGGATCGTATTTTTCAGAACAGTGGAAGTCGAGCTATTCAAAACGGTTGGTTGACGGCAGCGCAAGTGAAAGCTCTTTCCGTGGCCTTTCTTGTTGTGGCTTTACTTTGTGCTATGTCCTTGATTGTGGCCTTTCCTGTCTTGGCAGGAGTGATGGCGGTGGCTCTGGTGGTGGGAGTGTGGGCTCAGTTTCAAAAAAAGAATTCTTTCAAGTATCAAATTGGCGGAGAGCTGGCGCTGTTTGTATTATTGGGTCCTCTTTTGACGGTGGGCTATCAGCTGGCCATGGGTGTGCATTTTGATCGCGACAGCTTTTGGATAGGCTGTCTGTGGGGTTGGTTGGTTTTGTTTGTGTTGCACTTGCGCAACTTTGTAAATCTTTTGCCGAGTGTCCAGGCGGGGTTTTCCAATACGGTGAACTGGCTGGGGTTTGATCGGTCTCGTCGGATGCTCGCTCTGTGGTGGGGACTTTTTATTGTCTTCAACTGTTTGTATCATGTGTTTTACGCGGGGTTGATTTGGGGAGTCTTTTTTACTTTTGCTCTGCTGGTGATTTCCATTCGTTTTATTTTGCGTCTCAAAGCTCTTTCCAGTCCTGTGGGGAGTGAGGTGCATTCCATTTTTCGTTCGGGTTTATATCTCTTTCTGTTTGCAATCAGTTTATGGGTGATTGAGTGTCTGTGGTATCTTCTGATTTGAATTTGAGATCCCAGAACAACCTCTGCGTCCTTACGGAAGATGCGCCAGGTGGAGTCCTTCATGAGAAGGCTCAAGACCTGGCGAAGTTTTTATCCTGTCCGTTAAATCCTGCTGAGACGAAATCCTTCTTTTTCCATCTTCATGTAGACTTGCAGGGGCTGTGGGTTCGTGATCACGAAAAGAGAAAGTTGAAAATAGACTTCGACGAAAATCATCTCGACTATGAACGGCGTGGTCATCACGGCAAAAATGAACTGCTGGCGAAGGCCTTGGGCGTGAGTAAAGGGTGTCGTGCTGTTTTGGATCTTTCAGTCGGGCTGGCGGTTGACAGTGTTTTTATGACTCAGCTGGGCTTTTCTGTGCAGGGTGTGGAGCGTTCACCACTTTTGTATGTCTTGCTGCGCGAGGCATTCGCTCGCACACAAAAAGAATATCTGAAAAATTATCAGCTCCATTTTGCTGACAGCCTGGATTTTTTAAAAACTCAAAAAGAACAATGTCAGGTAGATGCTATTTACTTCGATCCTATGTATCCTCATAAAAAGAAATCAGCTTTGCCCAAGCAAGAGATGGTTCTTTTCAGAGAGTTGGTAGGAAGTGACAATGATGCCTCGGAGGTGTTGCGCGAGGCTTTAACGTGGCCGGTGCGACGGGTGGTGGTGAAGAGACCTCTGCATGCGGAGGAGTTGTTGCCGGGGGTTCGGCACGCCTACGAGGGAAAGGTGGTTCGCTATGATACTTATGTGGTTGGGTAGCTGGGTGTTGATGATGTACGGGCTGACTTTCTCGCAAGCTCAATTCGCGGAGATGATGGCGCGTTTGCAGAAAGATTTTTGGAATAAGGGCCTGGAAAGCTCTTTTGGTAAGATGTTGGTTCGGGCTTTAGATGTTGTTATCTTGGAGGCTTCACCGCAAAAGTCTTTGTATGCGGGGCTGGCTTTGAGGAACTTGCGTGTGCTTTCTTTGCGTCCCAGTGTCTTGGTGATGAGTCTCAGCACTCTCGGGTCGTGGTGGGCAATTGTATTAGGTCTACTTTTTTTAAGTTTTAATGGTTTCTTTCTTTTGGGGATCTGTGCTTTGGGATTTGTCACGGGAGGACGTCTTCCGCAGTTCAAAAAGTTTTTGCAATGGTTATTTGGGACGGGTGTGTTCTTGATCGGTGGTGAAGCGATGCTTCGTCACGCCAGTGTTGTGCAGACTTTTTTAGGACAAAGTGAATGGGCATTTTGGCTGGCAGACGGTCGCATGGGAGCCGTGTTGGGAATTCTTGTGATTGGTTTGATCGCGAGTTTGGTGATTAAAGTGGAGTTTTGGAGTTTGACTCTGGCTTTGAGTTTACTTGTGACCAACACTCTGTCGTTTAACGGTGCTCTGGGGTTGGTTGCGGGTGAGCGTCTGGGACGCATGGTCTTGCTGTGGTGGCACAGTCGTTCTCTCAATCAGGAGTGTCGTCGCTTGGGGCAGTGGGGGGCTTTGAGTTCGGCTTTGGGTGTGCTTATTGGTTTTTTTCTTGTCGGGGAATTGCGCTCTCTGTTGTATTTTGATTTTTCGTCAGATCGTGCGGCTTTTCAGGATAAGACTTTGCACTTTATGTTGTTGTTTACCGTGATGTTAGGTTGTCAGCTGGTGGCCCAAATGATCTGGGGTCACTTTGCCAGTCAATCGCCGGCGGAAGAGGTGCAAGAAGACCGGTATTTCCCTGAAAGTTGGCTCCATCATGATTTTCTCTCTCCTGTGGTCAAAGGATGGGGGCGTGAAAAAGTACTGAAACGCTTGAGCGAAATTCGCTATCACTTGCAGGGATTGCACACTCTGAAAGAGGGGCAGATTCCTGAGGCTTTGCAGGCACGCTTGCGTCAGGAAGAACAGTCCCTGAGTCGAGTTCAAGAACTCTTGGGTAATGAAAAACTCTGAGCCTCGACTTAAGCCTGTGTGGTTTGGCAGCGAGAGACTGAGACCGGGAAGTGAGCGAAAAAGGTGACAGTGATAATTCCGATCTCTACAATATCCAAACATGGCAAATGATGAAGAACTCAAAGAGAGAGTGGCAGAGTTAGAACACGAGCTGGCGGTGAAGGAAGCGGAACTGCATCGTTACGGCCTGGAATTATCCAAAGCCAATGCTGCTTTGGAAAAGATGGTTGCTCAGGTGAGCCAGGAGATTCAACTTGCGCAAAGCTTGCAAAAGTTTTTGTCTCCGACCGAGCTTCCCAATGTGCAGGGTTTTGAGTTCAGTACAAAGTTTATTCCTGGAACTCGCTCGGGCGGCGATTACTTTGATATTTTTGAGCACGAAGATAAATTAAAGTTTGGCATCTTGATCTCCAGTGCGAGCGGTTACTCTCTGTCGTCGCTGCTCCTTCCCGTGATTATCAAGATCTCTTCGCAAATGGAAGCTCGGCGGGGGTTGGAAGCGCACAAGGTGATGGCTCTTTTGGCCAAGGAAGTTGTACCGCATATTCAGAACGAAGATCGAGCCAGTGTGTTTTATGGTGTGGTGGATCGTCGCAGTTATGAAATTCAATATTGCTCTGTGGGCACCATCGATGGTTTTCTCCAGGTGTACGGGCAGGACTCTGTGACGGAGTTGATGCCGACAGGGCCGAGTTTGGGCAAAGGTTATAACACAGAGCCTCAAAGTCGCACGGTGCAATTGAATCCTCGGGATAAAGTTATTTTGGCAACTGAAGGATTGAAGGTTTCTCAGAACACTTTGGGTGTGGCCTGGGGCGGGCACGGCCTGATGCAGGCGATTTCTCGGGCTCCGAAGCAAGGTGTGCATGAATTGCGGAATGAGATTTTATTTTCCAACGAACGCTACACAGGAAAAACAGAACCCGTGCGCGATCAGACCCTGATTGTGACGGAAGTGAAGGATAGAGTTATTAAACTAGCTAAGAGTTAGGGGAGAGTCTCAACACGGTTTCTCCTCGTGGGATCTGCGAACTCCGCGTGACATTCGCTGGAATTTTTTGTTATGAGTGAATTAATAAATCGAAGAAAAGAATCAGAAAGGATGCTGCAATGGCTGAAGTGAATATTTATGAGGGTGCCTTAGATAAGGGTTTGGAAAAAACAAAAGAA
>JBCECD010000148.1:0-5409 GCA_039206745.1 Bdellovibrio sp.
CTTAGTGGTCGTGTGCAATCGCAAATGCCACGTAGACCATAGAAAGCAATGTAAATACAAAAGCCTGAACAAAACAAACGAACAATCCCATCATATAGAATGGAATCGGAACTCCGATAGGAACTAGATCCAGGAACACAGATAAAACTGTGTGGTCACCCATCATCACATTCGCAAGACGAAGCCCTAAAGAGAAGGGACGAACAAAGTGAGAAACCAACTCGATCACAAACATCAAAGGAGCCAAGAAAAGAACAGGGCCCATGAAGTGCTTGAGATAAGCCACAACACCATTCTCTTTCACACCTTGAAAGTTATAGAATAAGAACATCAAACAACCAAACCCGAACGTGGTGTTGATGTTTTCAGTCGCCGGAGTCATTCCCGGAATCATGCCGATCAAATTGTTAAACAGAATAAAGAAGAAAACAGAAGTGAAGAAGGGAACGTAGTGTTTACCATGCTCACCGATCACCATGTCAGCAAGACCTGACATCATCTCGGTCAGCATCTCCATAATTCCACGAAGAGAAAATTTGCTGACAGGAAGAACGGCTGTTTCGCCTGTGCCTAAAGAAGCTCGCGCTGCTGTTCCAATTGCGAAAACACCGACCGTTGCTAAACCCAAAGTAGCAACGTGAGACAACTCATGACCAACACCTGGGATAAGCTGAGTCCAGTTAAATGACATTTTCTTTTCCTTCTCTAAATCCTTCCTTCAAAGCATAAATGCCTGCGGAAAGAATAAAGCTAGCCACTCCCAAGGCAAACCACAGAGGGTTAAACCAAGCAAGCTTCACCAGCGTAAAGATAATAATCCCTAAAATCGCGTACTTAAATACAATGATCCCAATAGAGAGGGCAATCAATTTCTTCTGAAAGATCCAACCAAAGCCCATCGCCATTAAAAAAAAGCTCAGAAGGATCAATAAAGACCCAGAAAGGAATGAAAACGCATGCTGCGGCGAATAAATAAACCCTAGGGCGAGAGCTCCGAAAAGGGAGATTAAAGTTTGTATGATCAAGACAGTCTTCATCTAGGGTCTTCGTTTTTAGAGGACGATTCTTCCTCATCCAGCTTCTGCATTCTGCGCAGAAGCCATATAACCCTCCACAGCCATCCGATCAAGGCCGCAAACACGAGACCGACAAAAATAAGACCTTTTGTTTGATATTTCTCATCGAGATACTGCCCAAGATAAAAACAACCGAGAATCAGACCTACGAGCTCAAAACCGATGGATGCAAAAATTATATACCTTTTCATTATTTCCTGAACCCCTTGGCTCCCGGAGCATTTTTCATCCGCTCTTGCAGACGTTTGATCCGCAATTCAATATATTCCGGAGGGTTGTATTTATCCCGGTGTTCTTCCAACACAGCAATGGCGCTTTTAAAGTCAAAATTTTCCTCGTAACAAACCGCCAGAATCAGCGCCACATTCTCTTGAACTGATTTTTCAGGATATTTCTGGATCAGATTTTTAAAGATCTCAGCAGCTTTAATAAAGTCCTTCTTAGCCACTAAAATATTTCCCTTGAGCATGAGGGCGCTAAAGTAAGTGTTATCATCACTTTTTAATTTCAAAAGAGAATCAATCTCTGACTCGGCCTGAAAAAAATTATTCAGATAGTACTGTGCCCGGGCGATATTCATTTTATACTGAGAGGCTTCAAAGTCCGTGTGAGGCATCTGTTGCAGTTTACTGTATTCAATAATCGACTGCTGATAATTCTGTAGGTTATTAAAATAAATTGAAGCAATTTGCTTTTGTGATTCCAGTCTTTCTTTCTCCTTGGGAGAATTTAAAACCAGAAAGTGATAATACTGGATAGCCTTATTAAAATCCTTGATCTCAAAGAAGGAGATTCGCGCTGCTTCGCGAGCGGCCTCCAAAGGATAACGACTGGAGGCATTGCGCTTGATCACACGATCTAAGTGACTCAAAGCTATGCGATAGTGCTCTTGTGCTATTTCCTTTTGAGCTTGTTTGTAATCCGCCTCTTCCTGCGAGGAACAGGCGGTTACAAAACATATCAAGCTCACCAGAAAAATTCGCCGCATCTAATGAGTGACTCCAGAAGGAGGTGTGGTCGGATCTACCGGTGCTTCGTCATGGGACTCATCCTCACGCACAACAGCCACGCCAGTCACAGTTTCTTTTTCATCAATGTTGATCAGTCTCACACCTTGAGTGTTGCGACCTTGCACAGAAATATCCGTCACTTTCATGCGGATAACCTGAGCCTTGTCCGTGGACAGAATCAACTCATGACCTTCCGAAACTTTTTTCGTGCCAATAACCACGCCCACTTTATCTGTAGTCTTCTGAGTGATCACACCCACGCCGCCGCGGGACTGAATACGGTATTCACCGATTTCAGAGCGTTTACCGTAACCCTTAGAGGTCACCATCAGCACTGTGTCTTTGGTATTTTTCTCAAAGACCTCCATGGCCACAACCACATCATCTTTCGCCAAAGTGATCGCTTTCACACCACGAGCTGTACGACCCATGCCGCGCACATCTTCCTCATTAAAGCGGATCGACATACCTTCCTTCGTCGCAATGAAGATATCACTGCTGCCGTCGGAAATTTTAACATCAATCACGCCGTCATCGAGATCCGTCGTCAAGGCAATGATCCCCGCCGTTCGCGGATTGGAGAAAGCATCCAGAGATGTCTTCTTGATCACACCTTTTTCAGTCAACATCACAACAAATTTATTTTCACTGAACTCATCCACCGGCAGGATGGCGCGCACGCTTTCTCCGGTCGCCAGTTGCACGACATTCGCCAAAGATTTCCCTTTGGAAGTTCTATGTCCCAAAGGCAGTCGGTGAACCTTGCACCAGTAAGCACGCCCTTTGTCAGTGAAGACAAGCAACATCGTCTTAGTGCTGGTGGAGAAGATATCCGTGACGTAATCCTCTTCCTGAGTCTCCATACCCTTAGAGCCTTTGCCACCGCGCTTTTGCAAACGGTACTCAGCTGTTGGAATACGTTTGATCAGGCCCGTATTGGTGACTGTCACCACCATCGCTTCATCGGCGATCAGATCTTCATCTTCGATGTTATCCAGATCACCCGTGATCTGAGTGCGACGAGGATCTGCATAGCGTTTTTTAATATCTTCAAGTTCACCCACGATGATTTTATAAATCTCACGGACATCGGCCAGAACGAACTTCAACCAGTCAATTTGCTTCATCAGCTCAGCTAATTCGGCAATGATTTTATCTCGCTCTAAACCAGTCAAACGCTGCAAACGCATTTCTAAAATAGCAACAGCTTGCTTGTCAGAGAAACCAAATTGGGTCATCAGGGCTTCACGTGCAACACTTGCCTCTTTCGAGGCACGAATTGTTTTGATCACTTCTTCAATATGATCCAAGGCTTTTTTCAAGCCTTCCAAAATATGCGCTCTTTCCTGGGCTTTCTTCAGCTCATAGATACAACGTCTTGTCACAACATCGCGACGGTGATCTACAAAGGCTTCCAACATGCCTTTCAGATCGAAGGTCACTGGCTGATTTTTCGCATCCAAGGCCAGCATGATAATTCCCAGACTGGTTTGCATTTGCGTATATTTGTAAAGGCGATTCAAAATCACGCTGGCATTTTCACCGCGTTTCAGTTGAATCACAATTCTCATCCCTTCACGGGAGGACTCATCACGAATATCAGAAATGCCTTCGATCTGCTTATCACGCACCAGATCTGCGATACTCTCGATCAGCTTCGCCTTATTCACCTGATAAGGGATCTCAGTCACGATGATATCTTCACGGTCTTTATTGGGAACGATCTCCGCAACCGCTTTCAGAGTGATGATACCACGGCCTTTTTTATAGGCCTGCAAAATACCTTCACGACCGGCAATCACACCGTAAGAAGGAAAATCCGGGCCTTTGATAAACTGCATGAGATCATCAATTTCACATTGGGGATTATTGATAATGTGAATACAGCCATCAATCACTTCGCCCAAATTGTGCGGCGGAATATTTGTCGCCATTCCGACAGCAATACCGGAAGAACCATTCACCAGCAAATTAGGAAACTTCGAGGGAAGAACCGTAGGGATCTCCAACGAGTCATCGTAGTTCGGAGAAAAAGAAACCGTTTCTTTTTCCAGATCATTCAGCAGTTCTTCAGCCAGACTCGTTAAACGAATCTCCGTGTAACGCATGGCTGCCGGGCTATCACCATCGATCGATCCAAAATTTCCTTGACCATCTTCGAGAGGGTAGCGCAGAGAAAAATCCTGCGCCATACGAACCATGGTATCGTACACAGAAGCATCACCATGCGGATGGTATTTACCGATCACATCTCCGACCACACGGGCAGATTTTAAGTAAGGACGATTGTGCCGATTGTTCATTTCATTTTGTGCGAATAAAACACGGCGATGCACCGGTTTCAATCCATCACGAACATCGGGAAGGGCCCGTCCGACGATAACGGACATCGAGTACTGCAAATACGCCCCACGCATTTCCTTGCTGATATCAACCAGGGTTATGCCTTTTTCTTGATTATTTTCCATATCTCACCAATTTCAAAAAACTTAGATAATTAAACATCCAACCCGCGAGCCAAGAGAGCATTGTCATGAATAAACTGGCGACGAGGTTCAACCATTTCACCCATCAACACAGAGAAAGTCTCATCGGCTGCCACCGCATCATCAATGGTGACCTTCAGCAGAGTGCGGTTCTCCTTGTTCAGCGTGGTATCCCACAACTGTTCTGGATTCATCTCTCCCAATCCTTTATAGCGTTGGATGTACATTCCTTTTTTCGTGGATTCCATCACATGAGTGTAGAAGGAGTTATAGTCCTCAAATTCCAACTCTGTTTCTCCTTCGAGAATCGTGAGCGGAAGAGTGCTGATAGACTGAATTTCAGACCATATTTTTCTCAGCTCAATGATCTCCGAAGAGCGCAGACTATCCAGATTGAACTTCGTCGTCATGCGGTCCGCATAACGAACGGTATAAATATCAGCATAAGGTTTACCTGTTTGCTCATCCACCTTGACATCACCTTTATACTCAGTGATTCCAAGTTTTGGATCTGAAACCCAAGCTTCCAAATCTTTCAACACAGCTTTGATTTTATTTTCATCAGCAAAAGTGTTTTCAAAATCCGCCACTTTACTCAAAAGGAAATAAAGCACGTCTTTGTCATATTTTTTCGACGACACACGCAACAAGCTGTTGAACTGCTGGATATTCAAAATCATTTTGCGCAAATCGCTCTCAGCCAGATTTTCTTTGCCTTTGATTTTGAAGGTGTTCAAACCTGAGCTCAGCAAAAACTCTGTCAGAGCTTTTTCGTCTTTCAGATAAGTTTCTTCTTTGCCTTTTTTCACCCGGTACAGAGGCGGCTGGGCAATATAC
>JBCECD010000149.1:0-3711 GCA_039206745.1 Bdellovibrio sp.
ACCATAGAAGATGAGGAAGTCTATGGCTCGTGCTGTAATAAGTCTGCTCATTCTTTTATTTTCTCTGACAGGTTGGACTGCAACTCGTGTTCTGTTTCGTGACGGGAAAGCTGTTTATATTTACGATGAACTGATTCGTGAGAAGAGGATCAAGCCAGGAGATGTTCTCGTCTTTTCAGATGGCAATCAATTCACTGTCACGGATTATTTAGGAAAGGGAACCACCTCGCAGATTTATGCTGTGGACGATGGTAAGCACGCTCTGCGGATTCCTCTCAGTCAGGCGCATCAGGATTACATCAAATATTTTGTCACGGGCGCTTTCGAACTGGAAAAAAATAAAGTCCCAATGGTGACAGTCTATCATGAAAGAAGACTTTCGCCGCAATATTATGAATATGCGGTGATGGAAAGGCTGCACAACTTTATGGAGTTTCATGACTTTGTGCAAATCCTGTCCTCGTCGCGAATGGCGAAGATGGTAAATAAAATCGTCAAGAAGAAAGAAATACCTATAGAGGAAATGATTGAAAAGTTCTACGTCTTTGTCGCCAAGATCGCGGTCTATTCCCAAGTGGGTGATTTGCATATTGGCAATCTCATTTATGATTTTGAGAAAGGGGAATGGCGCATGATGGATTGGACGGACGAGCATAAAAAGGCCTATGTCGTAAATGATGCGCAGATTTATTTCTCTAACTTTGAGAGTCCTTTGCGCAAATTATTTGGTGCCTATGGCACCATGAGTGGGTTTAATTTTTATCCCAATAAAACATATATGGCATTGGAAGAAATTGCTCAGAAGGCTCATGCTATCATTCTGCAGAAGCGGCAGGTGATCATTCGTTCAGGCCTCTGTGAGATGGCTTTATAAAAAATCCCAGGAGCTGTGTCGGCGAAGTCTCTGCGGTTAGAGCGTTGAGAACACAGGAACGGATCACGGCGAAAGACTTCCTTTTAAGGAGGAGGTTTTTTAATGAAAGCCTTTCAACTTTGGACGCCACAAAACATATTCTTCGAGAGCATTCACAATATGATAGAGAGAGCTCGCTTTGGCGGCATGGCCTTGGGGGACATCCTCAGCGGAAAGCATGTCGAACCAGAGGCCGGGCTTGGGTGTGGCGAAAAATTTAAACAGAGTTTCTAAGGCCTCATCTGCTGCTTGACTATAGGCAGCTTGTTCTGAGCTCGGCACTTCTGTCCCCAAGCGGCACGCCGCTTTGATTCTTTCACATTGAGGCCAAAAACGAGATGAGAGAGTTTTCGGCGTGAAGTCGCTCCACATTTCATCATAGGCTACTTTGCGAGAAGTCGAGACACCGTGCTTTTCTGCAAGAGAAAAAAGTTGGTGACGGACGGCTTTCAGATCCTGTTGAGTCAATTCCTCATACAACTTTAGCAACCAGGCCCACTCGTATTGATGACCGGGTTCGTAAATGAAACGACCATCTTGCAGAAGGGGATTCCAGTTGTTATCGAAATACTCCCCTAAAACATGCAGAGAGGGATGAATAAATTTATTGAGACACAGAGAGCACAGCTCGGCAGCCAGCTCCTTCCACTGAGGGGCCGAATCCACCTGCATCCAGGCCAGAGCCCCTTCGAATAAATGCATGTGAGGATTGGATTTGTAAGAGGCTTGCCCTTTTTCATCCAACTCCGTGTAACCTCCCCCAGGAACGGCGCGTTCGCGACGGAGATATTCATAAAGGTGAAGAGCGCGGTCTTTGAGCTCCGCAGTCGGGGTTAAAGAGTAAGCTTGTGCCAGTCCAAACAGGGCAAAGGCTTGCGTGTATAAGTCAGGGACCGCATTTTTAGGAGAGCCTTTTTCCTCCACTGAATGCATAAAGGCCCCTGATGGCAAGGAGTAGGACTGAATCAGAGATTGCACGCCATGATGAACTGCCTTATGCGCAACACTTGTATCAATGCAGTTTAACTTGGCACCTGTGAGAAAAGCGTAGATTTGGCGAGATTGAACCATGGCACGACGTGAACCTCGAAGGGGTTCGCCGGTAAAAGACAGGGCTTCGTAAAAGCCGCCATGCTCTTCATCCAAACCCGTGCGACTCCATAAGGGATAGACATCTTGTTGCAGCCACTGTTTTGCTTTTTTAATATTGCTTTCGACTTGTGACATATCTGCCTCTATTTTAGAGAATCTTGCTCAGGAAAGAGCGGGTCCGTTCACTGGTGGGATTGTTGAAGATCTTTTCAGGAGAGCCGGTTTCAACAATCTGTCCAGCGTCCATGAAAAAGATTCTGTCACTCACTTGCCGCGCAAAACCCATCTCATGAGTGACAACTATCATGGTTTTACCACCGTGGGCCAGGGATTTCATAACGTCCAAAACTTCGCCGACCATTTCTGGGTCCAGGGCGGAGGTGGGTTCGTCAAATAACAAAATCTGCGGCTCCATAGCCAGAGCTCGGGCGATGGCGACTCGCTGTTGCTGACCGCCTGAGAGCTGGTGCGGATAAGCTTGTTCTTTTTCCGCCAGCCCCACTCGTTGTAACAGGTCGCGCGCAATGCGCTCTGCCTCTGCTTGTGTCAGCTTCTTCACCTGCATGGGGGCCAGAGTGATATTTTCCAAAACTGTTTTGTGAGGAAATAAATTAAACCTTTGAAAGACCATACCGACATGAGATCTCAGTAAATTGAAATCAGCTTGCCTGTCTGTGACTGTAAATTGATCAATTTGAATCAGCCCTGCTTCGGGTCTTTCCAAGGCATTCAGGCAGCGCAGAAAAGTACTTTTACCGGAACCTGAAGGGCCGATGACACAGATCACTTCGTTATCACGGATTTCACAGAAGACATCCTGCAATACCTGCTTGGCACCAAAAAATTTCTGCAAGCCCTGAACTGTGATCATTGTGTCTTATACCTTTGTTCCAAACGATGAACACCATAGGACATCACCAAAGTGATCATAAGATAAATAAGGGAGATAAAAAGATAAGGCTCCCAGTAGCGAGAGTAAGCCCCTGCCGCCGTACGGGCTGCATAGGCCAGCTCTGCCAACCCGATAGCGGAAACCAAAGAAGAGTCCTTTAAAAGAGTGATGGCTTCATTTCCCAAAGGAGGAAGCATGCGGCGAAAAGCTTGAGGGATGATGATGGACTTCATCGTCTGAAAGTAATTCAACCCTAAAGAGCGGGCGGCTTCAAACTGTCCCACATCAATGGACTGAATGCCGGCCCGAAAAATTTCGGCGATATAGGCGGCGGCATTCAGACTTAAAGCCAAGGCTCCTGAAATGAAGGCGCCATATTCTCTTTTTAAAAACAAAGCCCATTCTCTTTGGATCAACAGACCGTTTTCAGGGTGAATCAATAAAGGCACCAAGGCGAAGTGGATCAAAAGAATTTGCACGAAAAGCGGAGTGCCGCGAAAGAAAGCGACATAAATCTGTGAAGGCAGACGCACTCCCCAGCGTAGAATCCAGCGCCAGGAGCCTCTTTCCGCAGCGGCCAGTTTCCCCAGGCCAAGTAGAAGTCCCAAGACAGTTCCCACTGTCACGCCAATCAGAGTGAGCTCAACAGTGGTGCCGAGACCTTGCATAAAGAGCGGTAGATATTCTCGGATGATATCGGTGCGAAACCAGTCGAACATCAGTTCTTTTTCTCACCGAAATAGGATTTGTAAATACGATCGTAAGTTCCGTCCGCTTTGATCTCTTGCAAAGCTTTATTGATTTTATCGAGCAG
>JBCECD010000149.1:3721-5404 GCA_039206745.1 Bdellovibrio sp.
CCCTTTTTGACAGCAATGCCATAATGTTCTTTGGCAAAGTTGGAATCGGGAAGGGTTTTAAAACTTTTGGCATTGTTCGCCAAAAAATTATTCACGACACCGTTGTCAGCAATGACGGCATCCACTCCGCCATTAGCGAGCTCTTGCAGAGCCAAAGGTGTACCTTCAAAACGACGAATGTTGGGATGAGATTTGCCCATCAAGCGAGTGATGACTTCGTCGCCGGTGGTTCCCGTCTGCACCCCGACTGTTAACTTCTTCAGATCTTCAAAGCGCGCCACCTTGGATTGCAGAGGCAAGGCGATCAGCTGAACAGCTTCAAAGTAGGGATCAGAAAAATCCATGACTTTCTTTCTCTCGTCGTTGATGGTGATCGCGGAAATCAGAATGTCGCGGTCTCCTGAAGCCAACTGACTGAACAGTCCCTCCCAAGGCGTATTGACAACTTTGATTTTAAAGCCGGCCTTATCTGCTACGGCTTTGATAATATCCATATCGAAGCCTTGGATGCTTTTGTCGGGAGCTTCACTTTCGAAGGGGGCGTAGGCAGCGTCCGTTCCAACCAGTAATTCGCTTGCTGAAGATGGGGCCTTGCCAGAAGGACAGGCGGATAGCAAAAATAAAAAGAAAGGCAGAAGTGAAAGTCTGTAAAAATATTTGGTCTGTAACATAAGCCTCACTTGATCACTGATAAGATAATCAGTCAAATATGAAGTGAAGCGGGGAGCGCCCTGACTTAGGTCGGGTGAAACATTTCAATTCGAACCACCCTTGGTCCTGTATAAAGGTAGGGCACTTGCCCCTTTGTCTATTATTTCCCACAATGATCCAGTGGGAATAGAAATATCAAAATTGAAACAAATCAAGATGTTGGTCCTCGATGTGGATGGCGTTTTAACTGACACTCGCATGTGGTTTGACGGCAGCGAATGGCGGCGTTTTTTTTCTGTGCGCGATGGTGTCGGGATCAAGAGATTGATTGAATCCGGTTATAAGATTGCTGTGATCACGGGCTCGAAGGCAGAAGACATTCGGGCTCGAGTGAAATCTCTAGGGATTCACTATTTCTACGAGGGGGCCTTGGATAAGGAGCCGTCCTTCGCACAGTTACAACAGGATTCTGGAGTGAAGCCTTTCGAGATGGCCTATGTTGGCGATGATATTTTTGATATTCCTCTTTTAGAGAGAGTGGGTTTCAAAGTGACTGTTCCTGAAGCTGTAGAAGAAGTGATGGAAAGTGTGGACTATGTGACACGCAGGCCGGGTGGCTGCGGAGCGGTTCGGGAAGTGTGTGATTATATCTTTAAATATGGGGCCTTTTCCTCAGGTAGGTAGTTCATGTTAAAAAATGGTTTGAAAGCCGTTCTGATTATAATTTTGGCCTTGATTCTGCATCGGACTTCCTTTGCGGCAGAAGTGGTCAATCTTCCCTCTGAAGAGTTGGCGCAGGAATCCGTTCTACCTGTTTTCGATCGCTCTGTCAGTGTACGCAATCGCAATATCTTAACTGAGGGACGCTTTGATCTTGATGTGTTCTATGGTTACGCCATGACGGAGCCCATTGCGAATGTGAGTAAAATAGGTCTGGGTGTTTACTATCATATCAATGAAAATCATGCCTTGGGTGTCTTCTATGCCAACAATATGACGGGTTTGTCTGACTATGCGAAGCAGATTGATTCA
>JBCECD010000150.1:0-5378 GCA_039206745.1 Bdellovibrio sp.
ACCTCACCGGAAGATATTGCCGGAATGGTTGCGGCTCAGGGGATCTTCACAACTCGTGGAGGTATGACTTCGCATGCGGCTGTGGTTGCGCGTGGCATGGGTAAATGCTGTGTTGCCGGATGTGGTGAAGCGGAAGTGGATTATCGTAATGAGACCATGAAAGTAAAAGGTTACGTCTTGAAAAAAGGCGATGTGATCACTTTGGATGGTTCGACTGGTGAAGTCTTTTTGGGTGAGGTGAAAACCATCGAGCCTAAGCTGGATGGAACTTTTGAGCGTATTATGAAAATCGCGGATCGGGTCCGTCGTTTGAAAGTTCGTACGAATGCGGACACACCTAAGGATGCGCAGACTGCGCGCAACTTTGGCGCGGAAGGGATTGGCTTGTGCCGTACTGAGCATATGTTCTTTGGTGCGGATCGTATCGATGCCGTTCGTGAGATGATCATTGCTGACAATAAAACAGAGCGTGAGAGAGCTTTGTCGAAACTCTTGCCGATGCAAAGAGATGACTTCTATCAACTCTTTAAGATTATGGACGGCTTGCCTGTGACCATCCGCCTTTTGGATCCCCCTTTGCATGAGTTTGTTCCTCATACGGATGAAGAGACCAAAGAGTTGGCCAAGCGCCTGGGCACAGACTATGAGCGTCTGCGCAGCAAGGTCAAATCTCTGCATGAATTCAATCCCATGTTGGGTCATCGTGGTTGCCGCTTGGCGATCACTTATCCTGAAATTTATCAGATGCAAGTGCGCGCGATCGCGGAAGCAGCTTGCATGCTGATCAACGAAGGGAAGAAGCTGACTCCTGAAATCATGATTCCGTTGATTGCGACAGATAAAGAGTTGGAAACTCTGCGCGCGTTGACTTTGAATGAAGTGAAAAAGGTGCAAACAGAGAAGAATGTGAAGTTTGATTACCTGATTGGAACGATGATTGAACTTCCGCGCGCGGCTTTGACTGCGGATGCGGTGGCGGAGCATGCGGACTTCTTCAGCTTTGGAACGAATGACTTAACTCAGACCACTTTGGGATTGTCTCGAGATGATTCAGGTCGCTTCTTAGGAACCTATGTTTCCACGGGTGTTCTGCCTAAAGATCCATTTATGTCTATTGATCAAGTGGGCGTTGGGGCTTTGGTTAAAATGGGCACAGATCTGGGCCGACGAACCAAGCCGGATTTAAAGGTGGGTGTTTGTGGTGAGCATGGGGGAGATCCTGAATCCATTGAGTTCTTCCATCGTGTGGGCTTGGACTACGTTTCATGCTCGCCTTTCCGGGTGCCTATTGCGCGCTTGGCGGCGGCACGGGCGGCTCTTTTGGGTAAGAAGCTGCACTCTTAGTCGTTTTGGTGCGACTATTTAAAGATTGTACAAGGATAAATGGAAGTAGGGGCTTTTAAGTCCCTAGTTTCGTTTATAAATCTGTCTCGCCCTGAAACATGTTTAAACATTGTGACGAAAAAGGGCCTGCCAATTGTCGGCACTGTCAAAGGATTGAGCGCAAAAAAGCCTCTCCATACTCTTTATGACTTCTACTAAGTGTTGGATTTAAAAAAGGAATCGCTGGCATGCCAAGGGTTGGCCGACCTCTTGCTTTAGGAGTAAGGCATAGAGGGAAAAATTTATGAAAACAAATAATATGGTTCAGAAAATTTTAAAAGTAATGGGTTTGATGGCTTTGGCGTTATCACTTGCGAATTGTAGCAAGAATGATAGCAGCTCTTCGACGACAGGAACTTACTCTTTGATCAGCGGAGTCTGTTATCAAAATGTCAACGGGACCTACACGCAAGTTGCAACCACATACTGTTCTTCCACGACTGGGACCTACACATATATGAATGGTTTGTGCTACCAAAACGTCAATGGAACTTATACGCAGGTTGCAACGACTTACTGCTCAAGCACAACAACAGGCACTTATACCAGCCAAGTGTGCAGCGGAAACTATACGGATGGAACACGCTGGGCTCTCTGCACTCCCGGAGCAACTGGTATCACATACAGTGGTAATTATATGGTGATGAACTGCTCTGGTTACCGCTTGTACAACTCGTCATATCAGATTGTTCAGTGCTTGTAAGATCCTTGATTCGATACGAGATTCACAAAAAGAGGCGATCCCCCATCGCCTCTTAATTATTCATGACACATCATTCTTAACGCGCCACCAAAAACCACCTTTTAAATGCTGAAGTTTTCAGCGACTCAGAGCTTTTCGGAGCCTCTTGTTGACATACATCTGAACACTCGCGACAGTGGATAAGTCTTTAGTCTGGCTAGACTAAGGGCGGTATTTATTTGAGCACTACTCAAGAGGGGAATTGCCTTGAGAATCAAAAAAATTGAACTGATTGGTTTTAAGTCATTTAAAGACCGTACGGTCATTCACTTTGATGCGGGGATCACAGGGATCGTCGGACCGAATGGTTGCGGCAAATCCAATATCGTAGATGCCTTGATGTGGGTTATGGGCGAGATGTCCGCGAAAGATCTGCGCGGCTCGCAAATGACTGATGTTATCTTCGGTGGAGCGGAAGGTTATGCTCCTTTGGGCATGTGTGAAGTGTCGTTGACTCTGGAAAATGACGGTGGCGCATTCCCTGCCAAGTATATCAAGCATTCCGAAATCATGGTGACTCGTCGTCTGCACCGCAGTGGTGAAGGGGAGTATTTCGTCAATAAAGAACCGGCTCGTCTGAAGGATGTGCAAGAGATCTTTATGGACACGGGGGCTGGTTCCAAAGGTTTCTCGATCATCGCTCAAGGGATGATTGGAAAGATCATCACGGCAAAACCGGAAGACCGTCGCATGCTGATTGAGGAAGCGGCGGGAATCACCAAGTTCAAAGCGCGTAAAAAAGAATCACAAAGAAAATTGCAGTCCACGGATCAAAATCTGGTGCGTTTGCAGGACATCATCGGTGAGTTGAAGCGTCAGATTGATTCGTTGCAAAGGCAAGCCCAGCGGGCTGAACGCTATCGCAATATCAAAAATCAAATTGAAGATCTGGATCTCTGGCTGTCCTCGGCTCAATACGTGGAGCTGAAACGGGCGGCGGATGAAGCGCAAGCTATTTTCACCGAAGCGCAAAGCATGGAAGTGGAAGGCGAAGCCAACCTCTCGACTTTGCAAGGTCAGTTGGAAATCCTAAAGTTACAAATCCTGGAAAAAGAAAAAGCTGTGGAGGAACAACAAGAGACCTTCCATGGCAAGCAGTCTTTGGTGCAGAAAAAAGAAATGGAAATCCAGGAGCTGCGTTTTGAAATTGAACAAGCTCGTCGTAACGAACAGATGACCGGGACTATCTTGCAGGAGCAACGGGCTCGGCAGGAGCTTTTGACCCGCGATAAAACGCAATTGGATGCCCAGGTGGGTGAGTTGAAAGAAGAGACGGAGTTGTTGGTTTCTCAATTCAATGAGAAGAACAGCATCTTCCAGAATTCCAACTCACGCATTTCAGAAGTGGATGAAGAGCTGACGACAAAAAGACGGGCTCTGTTTGCCATGGGGCAGTCCGAGTCTTCTTTGGATGCACGTGTGACCTCTTTGAGTGCTCAGATCACCGACCTTTCGGATCGTCAGGAAAATGAACAACTGGTTTTGAACGAATTGCGTGAGAAACAGGTTGAGTTTGAAGGTCGTCGCAAAAAAGTTTTCAATGAATTGGAAAAAGAGCGTCAGATGCAATTGGATCTTTCCAATGATGTGGACTCTTTTGAAGCCAATAAAAAAATCCTATCTGAGTCCGCAGCCAAAAAGCGTTTTGAAGTGGAGACTTTCAAGGATCAACTGAATGAAGTGGCTTCCCGTTTGTACGGCTTGGAAAATCTGCAAAACAACTTCGAAGGCTTCCAAGAGGGCGTGAAGCAGGTGATGCTGTGGCAGAAGACCCGCACTCAGGAATTGATGGCGGATGGCTCTGTGATCACACACTTCCAACCGGTTTCGGAAGTGGTGGAAGTTCCGGCGGATTACGAAGTTGCGATGGAAGCAGCTTTGGGCACGCGCTTGCAGATGTTGTTGTCCTCGGATGAGAGTGTTGCCATAGAGGCGGTTCAACATCTGAAAGATCAGAAGTCAGGACGTTCCAGCTTTTTTGCGGCTCAGGAAAAGCAAGATGGCGCGCGCTCGGTCTCTCCAAATGGAGAAGAGGGTGTTCAAGCTATTCTGAAAGATGTGGTTCAGGCCGCAGATAAATTTAAAAATACAGTTTCTTACCTTTTGGATGGAGTGGCGATTGTCGACTCTATTCGCACGGCTCTGGCTTTGCGCCCTCGTTATGAAGGCTGGACTTTCGTCACTGTTGATGGTGACACTTTGACTGCTGATGGCGTGTTGACAGGTGGATCTTCTGAGTCAGCGGATTCTGGAATGTTAAAACGTCGCCGTGAAATCAAAGAACTGTCTGATAAAAAAGACGAATACGCAGGCAAGCTGGCTTTGGCTCAGGCAGCATTGAAGAAGACAGAAGAGCAGCTCGCCAATGTTGTGAACGATTTCGAAGGTGCGCAAAAACGCCGTATTGAACAGGAAATCAAAGTCACTGAATTGCGTAAAGATCTCGAGCGGGCGGAAAATGAACTTTTGAATGCGCAAGCGGCGGTTGAACGCCAAGAGCGCGAAGTGAAAAAGATCGCGGACCAAAGCGAAGTTCAAGAGCAAAAATTGGAAGAGTTGAATCTGGCTCTTTTCGAGGCTCGTGAAAAGAAAACGGCTTTGGAGGCGGAAGTTGAGGCTTTGAACACAGAGTTGAACTCAACTCGCATGGGCTTTGATGGTTTGCAATCAGAAGTGACGGATTTGCAAGTTCGTTCAGCTGCGAAAACTCAGGAGTATCAAGGTGTTTTACGCCAGTTGGAGATGGTTTCTAAATCCTTGGGTGATTTGGAAGGCCAGCTGACGAGAATGTCTGAAGAGGCTGAGGGGTACAATTCTCAGATGACGGAGAGTCAGATGACTCTCGAAGAAAAGAAAATTGAATTTGAAAGACTTCTCGATGAAGTTGAGACTTTGAAACTGCAAGTGGCTCGCACTCGGGATGAGTACGAGGTGATGTCTGAAAGCGCGCGCACGATCGAAGAGGAGGCTATGACTTCTCAACGGGCTCGCAATGAACGTCAGCACAAAATGAATGACTCGCAGTTGAAGTTGGAACAGGCCAAGATGAAAGAGCAGTATCTCATCGATCAGGTGAGAGAACGCTATATGTTGAATCTGCCTGATGTGGTGGAGAAGTACATCCACCGCGAAGGTGATTTTGCCAATGCGGATTCTGAATTGAAAGAGTTGCGCGACAAGCTGGCGAAAATTGGCGAAGTGAATTTGTCAGCGATCGAGGAGTATGAAGAGACTTCTCAGCGCTATGAGTTCC
>JBCECD010000151.1:0-5376 GCA_039206745.1 Bdellovibrio sp.
GGTCCCAGCTCTCTGTCATGTTTACCGTGAGTGGTCTCAATATGCTGAGCGGCGGCTGCGACAGCCTCTTTGACTTCCGCTGCCTGGTGATGAGCGTTTGTTTCCGCATCAGCTGAGGCCATCTGAGAAGTTGCGGGGGGAGCCTCTTTTGCACTTCCTCGCGCATCTTTTAAGACGACGTTGAAATCCTGATTGGGATTTCTCTCATGAGGGGGCGTTGAGCAGGCTGCAGATAGAACAAGAACACAAAGTGTGAAAATTCTTAACATAGATCCTCCAAATGTAGTGGATGTCTTTATTGTCAGGACCTCTAGCGAGGCAGGTCAAATTAAAACCAAAAAAACTTTCAAGGGAGTGTCGAGCTCGATAAAATGGAGACTCGGGAGTTTTCATTATGTCGGTATCCATTTTATCTCCAGTTCAAGTCCTCGAAAAATTAAAAGCGAAATCCTACCCCGCTCAGTCCTTCTATTTGGCTATGTATAGCACTTGGTGGGGTGGGGTGGTGACAGAACCGGGGTTGATGTTTGTTCCCGTGGATGATCATCTTGTTCATCGAGGAGACGGTGTATTTGAGGCCATCAAGGTTTTGAGCGGCAAGATCTTTCTTTTGGATGAACATCTGGCGCGTTTGCAGTCTTCAGCTCAATCGATTGGACTGACTTTGCCAATGTCCATAGCGGAAATCAAAAGTGTCATCATCAGCACCACAGTTGCCACGGAAGTTCGGGAGGCGATGTTGCGGCTGTATGTTTCACGAGGTCCTGGAGGATTCACCACCAATCCCTATGATTCTGTCGCCTCACAGCTGTACCTGATTGTGACCTCTTTCAATCCCTATCCTGAGGGTAAATACGTCCAAGGAGTGAAAGTGGGGCGCAGTCAGATTCCCCCTAAAGATCCCTGGCTGGCACAAATTAAAAGCTGTAATTACTTGTCCAATGTGTTGATGAAAAAGGAAAGCGTGGATCGTAAGTTGGATTTCACCATCGGTCTCGACGCTCAAGGTTTTATAACCGAAGGCAGTACTGAAAACATTGTTATCGTGGATGCGCAAAAAAATCTGGTTCGACCGCGCCTGCGGCAGATTTTAAAAGGCACCACCATGATGCGCGCCTTTGATTTGGCTCAAAGACTTCAATCATCGGGACTGATTCGCGCTTGCGAAGAGCGTGATGTGAGTGAAAAAGAACTGATGCAGGCTTCGGAAGTGATGATGATCGGAACCACACTCGATGTATTGCCGGTCACGGAATATGAAGGTCAGAAAATCGGTGAAGGTCAACCTGGCCCGGTGGCGCGAGAGTTGCGCCGGCTTCTGGTGGAGGATATCGAGAGAGGCCCGAAGGCCACGCCGATTTATTAAGAGTGGGTGCTTTAAACTTCCAATTGGATTTTATCGAGAAGCTCAGGGTCGCCCAGAACGGCTTCTCCGCCTTTGGCAATAGCCACCAAAGGATTTTCAGCCACTCGAACCGGCAGGCGCACTTCATTGTGAATGCGCAGATCAAAATCTCGGATCAAAGCTCCACCGCCGGCCAGAACAACACCTCGCTCGATGATATCTGAAACCAATTCCGGAGGTGTGTGCTCCAAAGCCCGATGGATGGCATTGATAATTTCCTGAATACAACCATTCATTGCTAAACCCACATCTTCCGAGCTGGCTTCCATGGTTTTATTCATGCCCGTTTCCGAGTCACGACCGGAAATTTGAGTTGTACGAATGTCTTTTTTGGGAACGGCAGTGCCGATGCTGACTTTGAGGTGCTCCGCCGTGTTTTCAGAGATCACAATTTTTTTGTAGCGGCGGAAGTAATCAGTGATCGCATCGTCGATCTTGTGACCTCCCACACGCACCGCCTCGCAATAGACGATATCAGCCAAGGCGATCACCGCCACTTCGGTGGTTCCTCCGCCAATATCAATAATCATATTGCCTTCAGCTGATTTGATATTCAGACCGGAACCAATGGCGGCGGCCATGGGTTCATCAATCAGAAAAACATCTTTCGCTCCTGCTGCTTTACAGGATTGAATGACAGCTTTTTTTTCCACCTCTGTCACGCCGTAGGGCAGAGATACAACTACGCGAGGACGAGAGAAGGCGGATTTAACACCTGGCTGACTTAAAAAATGTTTGAGCATCACTTCGCTGGTTTCAAAGTCTGCAATCACGCCGTCACGAATAGGCTTTTGTGCAAAGATACTACCGGGATTATTCACCAGTTTTTCTCGGGCATCAGAACCCACGGCAATGACTCTTTTTTTGCCAGGACTGGTTTGTTGATAGGCGATCAACGAGGGCTCATTGAGAATGATGCCCTTACCTCGGGCTGCGATCAGAGTGTTGGCAGTGCCCAAATCCACATACAGATCCGCAGCGGTTCCTACTTCATCTTTAAAAAACCAAGATAGCATTTTATTTACCAAATCCTTTGTGGCTCTCGAAGGGGAAAGTGATGAAGGCCGAGATGTAAGAGTAAGATTTGTTCAGATCAACTCCTACTTCCGCACCAAACTTCATATAGTCCCACTTCGCCGCATGAAACTCTGTACCCAAGACCAAGTTGGAGGCGATCACATTGTCATCTTCCATATTCAAATAGGTGAAAGGCACGGCGAGATAAGGCACCATCAATCCCTGTTCAATTTGAAATTTACGACTGAGGATCGGAGCTGCCTGCAGTTGGAGAATATTCTCGCTTTCATCACGAGCCACGCCAGCACCGACACGCAAGCCGATGGCGGGTTGATTGTCGACATCGGGAAAAGGAACCCATTTCACGCTGGCAAAGGCATTGAAGTCAACGGCTCCGCCTCCCATGGTGATGCGGGCGCTGGTGGCTTCATTCACCGGAGTGTCGAAGAAGACATTGACGTTGGCTCCGCCTCCCTTATTAGTCAAGAGTTGTGGTTCCAGACCGAGTTGGTACTTGCCGTTACTTAAAACCTCGCCGGATTCGGCGATGCTGAGGTAAGCATGAGCAGATGAACTTAAAAACAAACCCAAAACAAAGTATTTAGCAAATTTCATGAGAAAAAACCTTTCACTCGAAAATGGTAGCGAGTTGCGAATCATTTGACAAGACCTTGATCCAAAGAGACTCTCAAAGAGTGACAAAACTTCCTCTCTCCCTTGTGATCATTACTTTAAATGAAGAGGCTCATATCGAGCGCTGCATTCGCTCTGTCCCTTTTGCAGGCGACGTTGTGGTTGTTGACAGCTTCTCGACGGATCGCACCGTAGAAATTGCTGAAAAATGTGGCGCCCGTGTTTTGCAAGAGGCATGGCGAGGTTTTGGTCCTCAGAAGGCTTTTGCAACGGAGCAGGCTCGCCATCCTTGGGTGTTGTGTTTGGATGCGGATGAGGCGTTGAGTCCGGAGTTGGCAGCGGAGATTCTTGAAAATTTTCAGAATTTAGACCCTGAGGCCGGTTACTTGGTGCCGCGCAAATCCTATCATTTGGGGCGTTGGATCAGTCATGGGGGATGGTATCCTGACTATCAACTTCGGCTGTTTAATAAGGAAAAATCACACTGGAATTCCGCTGCTTTACATGAAAAAGTGGAAGTGAGGCGGAAGCGCAAAATGCGTCGGGATTTGCAGCATTGGGTGTTTGATAATCTCAGTGACCAAGTGTTGACGAATGATCGTTACTCATCTTTGGGAGCTCAGCAATGGGCGGGAGAGGGGAAGCGTTTTTATCTCTTCAAATTGTTAGTGAAACCTCCTACTAAGTTTGTGGAGACTTACTTTTTTAAGGCGGGTTTTCGTGATGGTTTACCTGGTTTTATCATTGCAGTGGGAGCGGCCTATTCTATTTTTCTGAAGTGGGCCAAATTGTGGGAGATGGAACATGTTCAGAAAAAATCCAACAAGTCTTATCCATAGAGTTTTAGTGGCAGGACTGGTGCTAGTCCTTTATGGAGTGAGTGCCGTGGCCTTTGCTGCGCCTCCCAAGTACCCGGCGGTTGTGGAGTTTCAAGGGCCGGTATGGTTGACGGCGAAGGATGGTCAGCGCAGTCCCTTGAAGGGAAAGCCGGTTTTGCGGGACAAAGCTCTTTTTGAAACTTCAGGATCCGGGAGGGTGAAGGTGCAGTTGGATAGCGAGCGCAGCTTTACGGTTCTGCCTGACAGTGAAATTTCTTTGCCTGCGATCAGTTGGGAGAGCGGAGAGGCACCTATTATCCATCTCCGCAAAGGCTCTCTGCGCTGGCAGCAGAAGCTCTCTGAAAAGGGAGCATATAATGTGGCTTTGCGCTCAGATCTCTTTGAATTTTTGGCTCCTCCGGGCGACTATCGACTGACTATGGATCCAGCCAAGGCCTTCACCTCTGTTCAAGTGTATGAAGGAGAGCTGTTTTTCTCAGCCTTGAATGGTGAAGAGTCTGTGATGGTGCGAGCAGGGCAGCAGGCCGGTTTTCAAGGTGTTTTTGAGAGTGGAGAGATTGCCTACGATGTCTTGTTAAAGGGGAAAAAGATTCCTAAGGGTGTGCTTACGCCGGTGACAGCGATCGACACCAAGGAGTTGGATCGCGAGGCCGAGCAAGAAAAGCAGCGCTTAAAGGCGGAGCAGGAGCGCAAAGCTCGGAAAAAGGCGGCTTTGGTGAAGAAAAAGCGTCCGGGTGAAATTTGCTCGGAGCCCTCAGCCAAGTTTAACGAGTGTGCCTGGGTGTGTGTGAGCAATCCCAAAAAAGAAAAGAAGCTGTGTTTGGTAGAGCAGAAAGAGGTGAGTTGTGTCCGCCGCCGCTGCAACGCCAACGGGGTGTGGGCCGAGGAAGCTGTCTTAGATGCTGCAAAAGCCAGCACTCTTTGTAAGGCGCAACCGGTCGTAGGCTTATGTGATTACTAAGTTTTTCTGATTTTTTCTATTTTCGGGTGATTTTCTCTCTTGCACTTTCCCGAATCTCACCCTATATAAAGACATTCCATTTTTTGTGGTGGCTGTAGCTCAGTTGGTAGAGCATCGGATTGTGATTCCGAGTGTCGCGGGTTCAAGCCCCGTCAGTCACCCCATTTTTCCCTTCTCAAAAAATAAGCAAAAACCTAAGTATCAGAAACAACGTAGAACCTGCTCAGACAGGCGTAGATACGCTATTTTCGATCCTAGGGACTGTGGGGGACACTGGGGGACCATGGTTGGCTACTTTTGGCTACCATTTGGCTACCACTTTTCCACACTCCTACAAGGCTCTTCTTTTTTCAATTTTTCTGTATTTTCCATGCAGAAATAAGCCCATCTTGTCGTCCATCAAAACCCCCATCCACCGCGATGGGAGTTTGGTTCTTCTCCAAAGGTAGGGGCAGGCAAGGTTTCTGCGGTTCTTCTCCAAAGGTAGGGGCAGGCAAGGTTTCTGCTAGCTACAATATGCT
>JBCECD010000152.1:0-5320 GCA_039206745.1 Bdellovibrio sp.
CAAAGATCGCTCGGCAAATTGCCCTAAAGATACAGGCGTTAAGAAGCAATCCCGATCCACAAGACAGCAGTCAACTCAAAGGCTACGCTCCTTTAAAAAGAGCCGATCAAGGCGAATACCGCATTATCTACCGTGTAGACGGCGATACTCTTTACATTGAAATAGTTGGCAAAAGAAACGATGGCGAAGTTTACAAGAAGCTAAAAAGGAAAAAGTAGGGACTCAACTCCCTACTCTTCGTATTTAAGGCCGATCACGCTTACGCGATGCAACCGTTGTTAATTGGGCAGGTATCCCTTCTGATCACCCTGAGATATTATTCTCATTGTGATCAAAATATCTATTTGATCGATAAAACCATTTCCAAAGAGGCTTTCACCGAGGCGTTACTTGTATTAAGGAACTGAACATCCGTAGGGGGAATGGTTTTAAATATTTCTTGGAGTACTTCATCCAACCAAGAGGGAGTGAGGACTTTAACTTCGTTAAAGTCGAGTTCAACAGATCTTGCATTTGCAGGAGTTAAAATCTGATTTCTGATAACGAGGGCGGCATCCCTTCCTTCAGGACGAGAGATCAGATAAGTTCCAAACTTTTTAATCTCAATTTTCATAGATCACCAACATATCAAAGTTAAAGTTCCAGAGTTTTTTAACTGTATCCCTAATAGCGATTGAAATTTACTTTTGAGGCTGTCGCCGACCTCAACTTCCTCTCCGCTGGATACACAATATAAACTGAGGCCGCAGGTCAGAATATTTTTTTTTGCATACTTTAGGCCATTACCTCTGCGTTCCGGAGCTCTTCCGGTAACAATCTTTTCGAAGGCCACCTGAATATAGGATCTATCTTGAGGGCTCAGTGTGTATACTTTTGCAAGACTGCTTTTTATTCCTTGCCCGCGATCGCCAATGAGGCAAAAATTTTTCTCGCGGATAAAGAGGCAACCGGGTTCGTCTTGCCAAAACCCCAAGTTATGGTCAAAGCAGTTATTTCCAATTTCCCCTATGCTTGAGGAAACCAGATAAAGACAGTCGTTGCTAAAGGATTTTGTCAGGAGACTTTCATAGCGAAAAAGTCGACCATTGAATTCAGAGCGATTCGAGCAAAAATTAGATTTGATGACTTCTGAGGTCGCTCCTGTTTCAAACCAGTTTTTTATTTCCGTCAACTCGATATCTGTCATAAGGATTTAGTTTAAATAAGAAAATACGAGATGAAAAGGATTCATCTGCAATATTAAAAGCCAATGCTTCAAAACGAAAAAAGCCTTTTAAAACTAATCGCCTTGCGATCACTTCTAAAAGGCTAAAATTGGTCGGGGAGATAGGATTCGAACCTACGACCCTCTGGTCCCAAACCAGATGCGCTACCAGACTGCGCTACTCCCCGACGTCGTGGTGAGGGAGGACAATAAATAATTAAGAGGCCTGTTGTCAAATCACTAGATACTAACGCATGACATAAGCTATCCTTTTTTCATGGAAAACTTTATCAATTCACTTCCGAAGCCGGTTTTAGCCTTTCTTGCCATTGTCGTGGGAATCATCGTCGTCATGCTCATCAACCCTCCGCATACCGTCTGTGATACACAAAAAGAGACTCTGCGAGAGCTGCAAGCGGGCAATATCTTTCCGACAGAGGTGAAAAAGAACAAGATTCCCCCGGCCATCACGCGGGCCAAGGAGGCCTGCCAACTGGGAAACAGTGCAGGCTCGTGTTATGAGTATTTTCTAGTGCTCAAAAAGGTGGCAGATGATGTGGGCAAGGTTTCCGCGCAATGTGTGAGAGAGATGTTCGGAGTGGCGGAAGTTAAATCGGCGATGAACGATGGTTTGGAAATGATGGTGCGATTAGCCTGGGGAGTGAAGCCTCCAGAGCCGGGAGTGGAGCGTTTTGGATGGATGCAAGAGGCGGAGATCTCGATCTTCTGCCGCCTGAAGAATATCTACATCCGTGCGAATGGCGAAGAGGCTTGGACAAATCTCCGCCGCACCCTTTCCGCCAAATTGCCTGGGGAGGAGCCAGTGCCTAGCACAGACCCCAGCCAAGTCAGCGTTGAGCCACGGGGAGCTCATTTGACTCTTTCAGAGCAGGATATTTGGAATCGCAGCCTGTTTTCTGTACGCTGTGAAAACTTCTAATAATGAGAGTTTCTCGCTAGAGAGACTCCAGTTTCAGGCAGCGCCAGCTGAGGCGAGATTTTTTCATTTCCAGTTCACCATACAGGCAAAAAGTTTCATCACTTTTATTTTGAATCAAGCAGGTGCGATCGCGAATACAGCGTAGGCTCCATTGGGCGGGATTGAGGCCGAACTCCTGAAGCTCCGTATGCAAATGAATAAGATGAGTGAAGTGAGTCATAATATTTCCCTCCGAGAAAAATTCTTTGTACCGAGAGCGCACTGCAAGGGGAGTGCCGCATAAAAACAGATTCAAGATTAACTAAAAGGGACAGACGAGGGGCGGAAGGCTTGAGTTATCCCGCGGACTGGACTAACTTCTAGGACATGAGACCCAATGCCTTTTTAGGATATTTAGTTGCTGAAGTGGTTGTGATCATCTTGGTCACATTATTTTTTAAATTCATTCCGGACCGTCAAATTGCCGCAACTTGTGCGGGATTTCTCTTTGTCGGCCTTCCTGTGGGGATGATGATTTGGGAGTACCGTCGGGCTCAGTTGCAGCAGCAAGTGTGGTTCGTGGCCGTTCTGCAGTTTTGGACGGTCTTTGCGCTGCCGATTCTCGGAATGCGCCTGTTAAATTGGAGAGTGCCTTTTGAGGATCTCTCTTTCCTGGGTATTTCTGGGCCTGTTCTCCATCAATGGTCGAGTAAAAGTTACATGATGATGATGTTCTTCACTCTGTGGGGTTGGTGGAAAGTCGCTCGTCGCCAAAAGAGAGTCACCGCTTAAATTTTCTAGCAGTGTTTAACGCCCAAAGGGCTCTTTTCAAAAAGGGGGCTTCTGGATAGAGGGGTTCAAATGAAAAAAGCCGGCTTGCACCGGCTTTTTTCTCCTCTTCAAGGAAATCTCAACTTTCAGCTAGATCTGAATTAAATCTCAAATGGAACTGGAGAAATAGCTTCAGCTCTGTGGAAAGTGTCGTAAGCGTCAGTACCAGATGGCAAAAGAGCCAAGTTACGAGCCTTTTTTACAGCTGCAGCCACTTTCTTTTGTTGTGCAACGCTAAGTTTAGAGATGCGAGAAGGAGTGATTTTGCCGCCATCTCCAATAAAACGAGTAAGAGATGCTGGATCTTTATAGTCGAAGACGTGGTCGCCTGAGAATTCCTGACGGTATTTGCTACGAGTGCTCTTTTTCATTACTATCCTCTTTCGATTCAATTTCCTTGATTGGTTAGCGAGTTATTGTGTGTACAAGAAAAAAGAGTTGCCATCAAGTGTCTTTTTACTTTATATGGTTACTTCTTGTTTGCGGCGCCTCTATTTTAGTTTTAAGGACGGCGTTGATCCAGACTAGTAGCCAGACTCTTATTTTAGAGTAAGTAGAAAGTTCGTAGAGGAGCTTAGTATGAGCAGATGTGAAATTACTGGAAAAGGCCCCATTGTAAAAAACCTGGTGTCTCACTCCAACATTAAAACCAAGTCAACAGCTCAACCAAATGTTCAGAAAAAACGCATATTTAGCCGCGTTTTGAACCAAATGGTGAGATTGCAAATTGCAACCAGCGCGATCCGCGATATGGAGCATGTGGGCGGTTTTGATAACTATATCCTTAATTCTGATGACTCCAAGCTTTCTAAAAGAGCTATGGCAGTCAAATCACGAATCAAAAAGAAAATCTCCACAAAGTAATTTAAGAGGCCGACAATGAAATTGAAAATTAAAAAAGGCGCGACTGTTCAAGTTATCACTGGTGCTGACAAAGGCAAAAAAGGCTCGGTTTTGACTGTCGATGCTAAAAATATGAAGGTCAAAGTTCAATGTGTGAAAGATCAAACACACTATGACAAAAAAGACGGTCTTTTGAAAAAAGAAGGCTTTATCGATTATTCCAACGTGAAATTGATCGAAGCAGCTTCTAAAGAGAAGAAAACTTCAAAAAAAGCGACAAAATCTAAATCTGCATAGTAGGCAAAGTTTGCCTAAAACAAGGTCTAATTTTGCTCTCTAATTTGATCTGTTCATGTAAGTCTCTTGTATAGAAGCATAAAATCTAAGGGAATGGTGAGGACAAAAAGTCCTGCCATGTTCCGATGGAGTTTAAGCCTGGAGAGGAGAATCCTTTTGAAGCCAGATCGCACCTCTAAAAAAAGTTTTAAAGCACTTTATGTCTTGGTGGCAGGGGTGCTTTTTTTCATTCCCTCTGTCAAAGCGGCTGATCTCAACAGTTCTTTAGTGTTGTGCAAGCATGACAAGACAGTGCGCACTTTGCGAATTGAGATGAGTGAAGATCAAAAATGCCGAGCGATTTATACAAAGCAGGGTGTTGATGAAACCATCGGCTCTGCGCAAAGTACAAGTTCTTGTGTCGAATATATTTCGAATGTGCGAAAGAATTTAGAAGAAGCTCAGTGGAGCTGTCGTGAAGTCAAAGAGGCCCGCAGTTCCAGCCTACATTCCCGGTTGGGAGCGGAATAAAATATGAATCAGAAGAGCGCTGAATTAGTGGTGGCCACAGTTCAGATGACTTCAGTGGATGACATTGAAGCCAATTTCCGGCAAATGGAAAAGGCGCTCGAAAAAGCTTTTATACAAGAGCGCCCTCGTCTTGTTTGCTTTCCAGAAAATTGTCTCTACCTGCGTCTTGTAGAAGGGGAAGCTGTTCCAGGAATGGAGCTCTCTCATCCGATACTCCTCAAACTCGCAAGTTTAGCTAAGCAATATGATACTCATTTCCACTTAGGTTCTGTGCCCTTGTACTTAGAGGGGCATCTTTATAACTCTTCGCTTTTAATCAATCCGCAGGGAGAGATCCGTCCGACTTATCAAAAAATGCATTTGTTCGATATTCAGCTGGAGGGGCAAAAAGCGTTTCGGGAATCGGATGTTTTTCGTCACGGACAGCATCCACATATTATTGAAGTGGACGGATGGCGGATCGGGGAGACGATTTGTTATGATGTCCGCTTTGCCGAACTTTTCTCTCAATATGCACGCAAAGAAGTGGATGTGATTTTGGTGCCGGCGGCGTTTTTGGTGCCGACGGGGCAAGCTCACTGGGAAGTCTTGTTGCGAGCTCGCGCCATTGAGAGCCAAGTTTATATTATTGCCAGTGCTCAAGGGGGAGTTCATAAGGGAGTTCGCTCCGGTCAGCGTGAAACCTACGGTCACAGCTTGGTGATTGAGCCCTGGGG
>JBCECD010000153.1:0-5306 GCA_039206745.1 Bdellovibrio sp.
GTTACATTACGGAAGTGACTCTCAAAGAGGTCATCACGGGCGTGGAAAAAGAAATTGAATTTGATACAGAGAAAAATTGTGATGACTGTAAAGGCACTGGTGCGGAGAAAGGCTCTTCTTCGAGCACATGTACTTTGTGCGGAGGTTCGGGGCAGGTTGTGCGCTCGCAAGGTTTTTTTGCCATGGCTTCGACTTGTCCTACATGTCACGGTCAGGGAACAATCATTAAAAATCCATGCAAATCCTGTAAAGGGAAAGGGCGAGCGCCTGAGCATCGTAAGATTCGTCTGAATATTCCTGCCGGTGTGGATACGGGAACTCGTCTGCGTGTGGCGACGGAGGGTGAAGGGGGCTATTTAGGTGGTCCTCCTGGTGATCTGTTTGTGGAGATCCGGGTGAAACCTCACACTCAATTTGAGAGAAGAGGCGAAGATCTTTTTGCCGTTTTGGATGTGCCTTATGTGCAAATGCTGTTGGGCGCGGAGATTGAAGTGCCGACGGTGATGGGACAAGCTCCGTTCTCTTTGCCAAAAGGTTTGCAAGGTGGAGACAGTGTCAAATTGCCGAATGAGGGTTTGCCGTCTTTGCGGGGCAATCGTCGCGGAGATATTTACTTCCAGGTTCAACCTCAGTTCCCGGAAAAATTGCAGAAAGAGGAAGAAAAACTTTTGCGCGAAATCGCCAAGAGCAAGGGTTTGAAAGTGGCCCCAGAGGGAGGCGGACTGTTCAGCCGCAAAAAATAAGGCCCCTACGTGAAGGGTACGCAGAGGCCTGAGGGAATGAAATCGAGGGGTCATATTGCCTGCCTCGGAGTTGTAACACGAGTTACAAATCTGTAAGGCATGGATTTTATTGATTAAATTATTGTCATAAAAATCATCTCACCTCGCCTTGACGGATGCAAACAAGGCCCCACATTAAGAGAGTTAAATATGTTTATAAAACCAGCCAGGAACTCAGAGGCTGGGCTTAAAATGATGAAAATTGAGGAGACTGGGTATGGGTAAAATAATTGGTATCGACTTAGGAACGACAAACTCGTGCGTTGCGATTATGGAAGGCGGAGAGCCGAAAGTTCTCGTGAATGAAGAGGGCGCTCGTACCACTCCTTCTGTTGTAGCTTATACAAAAGATGGAGATCGTTTGGTGGGGCAAATTGCCAAACGCCAAGCGGTGACGAATCCCGAGAACACGATCTATTCAGCAAAGCGCTTTATCGGTCGCAGATTTGAAGAAATATCAGAAGAGATTAAATTAGTTCCCTACAATGTGGTGGCTAAAGGCAATGACTGTGCTTTCAAAGTGCAGGGTAAAAATGTTTCTCCTGAAGAGATCGGTGCTGCGGTTCTGGCTAAATTGAAAAAAGTGGCTGAGGACTATTTGGGTGAGCCGGTGACGGAAGCTGTTGTGACAGTTCCAGCGTATTTCAACGATGCGCAAAGACAGGCGACCAAGGATGCCGGTCGTATTGCGGGTCTGGATGTAAAACGTATTATCAACGAGCCGACAGCGGCGGCGTTGGCTTACGGTTTGGATCGTAAAAAAGATGAAAAAATTGTGATCTATGACTTCGGGGGAGGAACTTTCGACGTTTCCATTCTCGAAGTGGGTGACGGTGTTGTCGAAGTGCGTGCGACCAATGGGGATACTCATTTGGGTGGTGACAACTTCGATACAGTGATTTTGGAGTGGTTGATTTCTGAATTCAAAAAAGATCAGGGCATTGATCTGAAAAATGACAAAATGGCTTTGCAGCGTCTGAAAGAGGCGGCAGAGAAAGCGAAAATTGAACTGTCTTCTGCTCAGGAAACAGAGATCAATCTTCCGTTCATCACGGCGGACCAAACAGGTCCTAAGCATTTGCAGACGCGCCTTTCTCGCGCCAAGTTTGATCAAATGACAGAAGATCTGGTGAAACGCTCTATGGAGCCTTGCCGTAAAGCTTTGGCGGATGCCGGCATGAAGTCTTCTGAAATTGATGAAGTTGTTTTGGTGGGAGGATCGACTCGTATCCCGGCTATTCAAAAAGCAGTGAAAGACTTCTTCGGCAAAGAGCCGAATAGAACTGTGAACCCGGATGAGGTGGTTGCTGTCGGTGCGGCGGTTCAGGGTGGTGTATTGGCGGGAGATGTGAAAGACGTCTTGTTGTTGGATGTGACTCCATTGAGCTTGGGTATCGAAACTTTGGGTGGTGTGATGACTCCATTGATCGAGCGCAATACGGCGATCCCTACGAAGAAATCTCAGGTGTTCTCAACCGCTGCTGACAATCAGCCAGCTGTGGACATCCATGTGCTTCAAGGTGAGCGCAAGATGGCTACTGACAATAAAACTTTGGGACGCTTTGAGTTGGTTGGAATTCCACCAGCTCCCCGCGGTGTGCCACAAGTGGAAGTGACTTTTGATATCGATGCGAATGGTATTTTGCATGTGAGTGCGAAAGATATGTCTTCTGGCAAAACTCAGCAAATCAAGATCAGTGCCCAATCAGGTCTGTCTGAGGACGAGATCAAACGAGCTGTGAACGATGCTGAAGGTCATGCGGAGGAAGACAAACGCAAAGCTGAAGCGGTCACTCAAAGAAACAATTTAGACAATCTGGTTTACCAGACTGAAAAATTGGTGAAGGACTCTGGCGCGCAATTGCCTGAAGGCGAAGTGAAAGCGGCGAATGAGGCTCTTGCTGATGCCAAAAAAGTCTTGGACAACAAAGGGGCTGAAGCGGATGAGCTCAAGGCGGCGTTTGATAAACTGCAGGCACTGACTCACAAATTGAGTTCAGAGCTGTATAAAAAGCAGGGCGCAACAGGAGAGAACGGCACTGGCTCCAATAATACAGAAGGTGGTGACGCTTCTTCGCAAAAATCAGGCGACGATGTGATCGACGCTGATTATAAAGATGTGAATTAATTCTTTTTCAAAAAGAGAATGTTTAAAGAGCCAGGAGACCCCTGGCTCTTTTTTTATTGCTTATGGCCCCCTAAGAATTATTCTCGCGATCCCCTATTGCAAGACTCATAACTCCACTGATAGTCTAAATACTCTAGGAAGAATTTGAGGTGGATATGCATAAAGATTTATACCCGGTAAGTTCTCAATTTGCGAAAAAGGCTTGGATTGATGAGGCTCGATATAAAGAAATGTATCAGCGTTCGATTCAGGATTCTGAAGGTTTTTGGGCTGAGCAGGGGGAGCGTCTCGATTGGATCAAAAAATGGGACAAGGTCAAAGACGTTCAATATAAAAAACCTGTGCATATCAAATGGTACAGTGGTGGCAAACTCAATGTTTCCTACAACTGCATTGATCGTCATTTGGCAACAAGGGGAGATAAGGTCGCTCTTTTGTGGGAGGCTGACAATCCTAATGTGCCTTCACGCAAGATCACTTATAAAGAGTTGCACCAAGAGGTCTGCCGTTTTGCCAATGTCTTGAAAAAGATGGGTGTGAAAAAAGGGGACGTGGTCACGATCTACATGCCGATGATTCCTGAGACCGCTTATGCCATGTTGGCTTGTGCTCGCATTGGTGCTGTTCACTCTGTGATCTTCGGTGGTTTTGCTCCGGATTCGATTGCTGATCGTGTGATTGACGGGGACTCTCACTTTATCATCACTGCCGATGCGGGCTTTCGCGGCAGTCGCCCCATCTCTTTAAAGGAGAACATTGACAAGGCTCTGGAGAGAACTCCCATGGTCAAGAATGTCTTGGTCATTAAATATGCTGAAAATAAAATTGATATGCATAAGGGGCGGGACTTTTGGTATCACGACATGGTCAAAGGTGTCTCGGACCAGTGTGAACCCGAAGCGATGGATGCTGAAGATCCTCTTTTTATTTTGTACACGTCGGGTTCCACCGGCAAGCCCAAAGGCGTGATGCATACAACGGCTGGTTACCTTGTCTACACCAGTCTCACTCATCAGTATGTTTTTGACTATCATGAGAATGATATTTACTGGTGTTCTGCGGATGTAGGGTGGGTGACTGGTCACAGTTATATTGTCTATGGTCCTCTGGCCAATGGGGCTACCACGGTGTTCTTTGAAGGTGTTCCAAATTATCCGACGCCTTCACGTTTCTGGGAAATCGTGGATAAACATCAAGTCACTATATTTTATACTTCTCCTACTGCGATCCGCTCTTTGATGAGAGAAGGGACTCAGTTTGTGAAAAACACTTCACGGGCCTCTCTGCGTTTGTTGGGTTCAGTGGGTGAGCCTATCAATCCAGAAGCGTGGGCCTGGTATCATGATGAAGTGGGCGAGGGGCGTTGTCCTATCGTGGATACCTGGTGGCAGACGGAGACAGGCGGTATTTTGATCACGCCTTTGCCCGGCGCAATCGCCCAGAAGCCAGGTTCGGCGACTTTGCCTTTTTTCGGTGTCCAGCCGAAGTTGTTAACAAATGAAGGCAAGGAAATTATTGGCGAAGGGGAAGGCGTTTTAGTTATTGCTGACTCTTGGCCGGGGCAAATGCGCACGGTTTATAAAAATCATGGGCGTTTTGAAGATACTTATTTCTCTAATTATCCCGGATATTATTTTACTGGAGACGGCTGCCGCCGCGATAAAGATGGATACTATTGGATCACAGGTCGGGTGGACGATGTGATCAATGTCTCAGGACATCGTTTAGGAACGGCGGAAATCGAGTCTGCTCTGGTGGCACATCCCAAGGTCGCCGAGGCCGCTGTTGTGGGATACCCTCATGATATCAAAGGGCAGGGGATTTATGCTTTTGTGACTTTGAAGACCGGGGAAGCTCCCAGCGAGGAGCTGCGCAAGGAGATCATTCAGACTGTACGCAAGGAGATTGGGCCGATCGCGACGCCAGATCTGGTGCAATGGGCTCCTCGTCTGCCTAAAACGCGCTCGGGTAAAATTATGCGAAGAATTTTAAGAAAAATCGCAGAAAATCATCCGGAGCAATTGGGGGACACCACAACTCTCTCCGAGCCTGGGGTGGTTCAAGAACTGGTGGACAATCGTATGAATCGATGATAGCCGTGAGCTATTCAGGTTAAGGAGAAATCTCACATGACACTCATTATGATGGTATTGGTGGCTGCATTCAGTCGCTTGATTCCCCACCCTTGGAACTTCACGGCAGTGGGAGCCATGGCTTTATTCGGCGGCGCTTACTTTTCAACAAAGTGGCAAAGCCTGGTTCTACCTTTAGCCGCTTTGATCTTGAGTGATATGGTTTTGGGTTTTCATGATACTTTAGTTTATGTCTATGGTGCTTTCTTGCTGACGGTACTTTTAGGTTGGACTTTACGGGAACAGCGACGGGCGGTCCAGATC
>JBCECD010000154.1:0-4617 GCA_039206745.1 Bdellovibrio sp.
TCAAAATGGGCTCATCCTTGTTTCCCTTGCTGACTTTATCTTGTAGGTCCTGAGCCTTCAATTCATCCTTCGAAGAAGCAGACATATCGTCGTTACCTTTCATCATTCCTTGATGAGCACCCACCAAAGCCAGGTCGCTTTCTTGGGAGGGGCGATGTACTCTTTGATGGGTACCCATCGGTTCGTCCATGATGAAGTACTTGCCGTCTTCAAAGCGGAACTTAATGTCGTCGGCCTTGATTCTACGGCGGAGAGTACTCACGCTAATTCTGTATTTAGCTGAGTAATCCATTAGCGGTAACCAAGAACCAATTGCCTCTACGTTCATTAAATCCCCTGCCTACTTCCAGCGACGAAGCCAGAAATCAGCTTTACAAGTTCCGGAGAGAAAGGTGGTCGCCCTCCGTATCCTGCGTAATCAACCTTATCACAGGACTTCAGTCTGTCAAATTTTGTGTGAATAGTTATCCAAATTCAAGAAAATTCAGGACCTTGATCTGGCTATTCAACGCCTAGTCACCAGACTTTGGTCTGATTAAGCAACCCTTGGTCAGGGTTTTGCCACATCTTTAAAGAATTCTTTGCCCCTGATCTCGATAAAAACGATACTGAACTCACCGTATGCGCATTCGTGATAAGAAGAAAGTGGCCTTAGTTCTCAGTGGTGGCGGCATTAAAGCTGCGGCCTTTCATATTGGTATTTGCCTAGCACTCCAAGAAAAAGGCTTTCGCTTTGCCGGTGGCACCAAGGAGATGGTGCGTCAGCGATTTGCTGAAGATGATCCCTTAACCATTAAAGTCTATGTCGGCTCCAGTGCCGGCGCCTTTGTCGCTTCAGTGTTGGCTGCTGGCTACCCTGTTGAGTCTTTAATCAATGCCTTTCAGCTGGGCGTGGGCAGCACCAGTGCCTCCTTTGATAAATCAGATTTGCGCTATTTAAAGCCTATCTCCTATCGCGATATCTTTAATTTGAACTCCAGTGGCTTACTCAAGTTTATTCCACGCACTTTAATGGAAAAAGCGCTGGTCACGGGAGGTTTTGAATCGTTGCTGAAAAACGGTCTGAAGCTGAATGGGCTTTTTTCTACCAAGGGCATTGAAAGATATCTCCGCAAAGAAGTCTTTCTCGACAATGACTTTGCTCGCCTGGGAGTGGGCCTTTACATCATCGGCACGCAGCTGAATCACACTCGTAAAGCCATCTTTGGGAATTTCCCTGAGTCCTATAAAACGGAGTATATTAAATATATCAACTACGCGACAATCAGTGACTCTGTTGCTTGCTCCACTGCTTTGCCTCCGGTGTATGCGCCTTATGGCATCACTCGACCCGATGGCAAAGAGATTTATTACTATGATGGTGAGATTCGGGACACACTCTCCACTCACGTGGCAGCCGATGCCGGAGCGGACCTCGTTATTTCTTCTTATTCCATTCAACCCTATCACTACACCAAAGAAATGGGCTCTCTGCATAACTACGGCATTCCACTGATTGCCAATCAGGCTCTCTATCAAG
Organism: Bdellovibrio sp.; assembly: GCA_039206745.1. GTDB lineage: Bacteria > Bdellovibrionota > Bdellovibrionia > Bdellovibrionales > Bdellovibrionaceae > Bdellovibrio. Next base: position 1,520 of record JBCECD010000154.1, read on the forward strand.
TTGTGCAGCAAAAAATTGCCAGTCACATCCGGCATAAAAATGAGATTCGCGGTATTTACAATGCGGTGGACGGCTACTTCAAACAGGCGAACCTACCCGCTGAACATCGAGACAAACTCCTTGAAATCATTCGCAATCGTGTAAACTACCGGCCTGAAGTGGATTATATCTACATCGCTCCCCGACCACAAAACTACGAAATGTTCTTTGTCGATCACTTCAGCCTTAATCCAGTTATTTTATCGCGAATCGTGAAGATCGGCTTCAAATCCGCCATCAACGCTTTAAGACATCACGATATTTAGACTATTTTGAACGCCATTCTTTTAACAGCTCTGTTCCCGACAGCCCTTCCTTGTTGGCATAAGCTTTTTGATCATAAAACATTTTAGCTTTGCGCAGGGCCACCTCATCTCGTGGCAGCTCTTTTTCGAGACGACTTAAATAGCTGAAAGGTCCTTCTGCTTCTTTGCGAGGTTTGCCCAGTTGACCCGCCCACTTTTCGATGGCGGCAAGCAGGATTTCCTCTTCACGTAAGTTTTTTCTTTGTCGAAATAAACTGCGATAGAGAAAGGCGCATAACAAAACAATCAGCACCAAGGCCACAATGGATTCAGCCCGGTACGCTGCCAAGGCACTCCAGAAACTGCGCTGAGATTCGCGGTCGAAGTCGATAAGGAAGTAGTTCCACTGATAGTTGATGTTTTCAATCCAAAAGGTCACCCGATCCCACACCAAAAGAACACTCTCAGAGCGCGGTCGCCAATCAATCGAGCGCGCAAAGGCTCTTTGATCTTCCTCTGACATGCCAAAGAAATCTTCAGCTCCGATCACCAAACGCAGAGGCGCAACCCAGGTTGTCGGATCCACTCTATGCCAAGAATGATTAAAATACACTTCAACCCAGGCATGGGCATCTCGTTGTGAAATCTTCCAGAAATCTCCCCACGGATTGTAACGTCCTCCCTGATATCCCGTCACCACCCTGGCCGGCACCCCCAAAGCACGAGCCAAGGTGGCATAGGCTCCGGCAAAGTGCTCACAAAAACCGCGCTTTCTTTCAAAAAGAAAAGTCTCTAAATCATTGGTGGCATATACGCCCGGCGACAGCGTGTAGAAATAACTGCCGTCACTAAAAAGCCTCTGAAGTTCCTGAAGAACTTCGTCGGGCCTCATATTTTTCAACTTCAACTCATCCACATACTTCAACACTCGACCTGTCAGAGGGGGAATCTGCAAATCCATCTCGTCGGCTTTGTCTTTTTCAGAAATCTGATGATTCCAGTAGCCACGATAGACCGTTGCTTTATTAAAAGGACGTGCAGAGCGAAACAGTCCACCACGCAAGGGAATCACTGCACCAGACTCGAGGCTCACATCTTTCGTTCCATCTAAAACAAAGATGAACATTTGCGATGTCGCTTCCATCGCAATCTCATAGGGAGTCCCCTCCTGCTGACGGTTTGTTGTAGAACGCATTGGAAATCGACCGGGAGTCCAACTTAGGCCTTGAGAATAGGAAAGCAAGGACCCTCGCCAGTACAGATCCCGTGAGCTTTTTAAATCCAAATCTGAGATCTTCGCGCGAAATGCAATCTGAGGATTTCCCGCCAGCTCGGCAATGCGACCAGGATTCATCTCCTCTGAAAATCCAATCTCGGCCCCCGACCCAGCACCTCCACGTGACATCGCCCACGGGATCACCAAGCGTGGAAAGGCCATGAATAAAATCAAAGCCATCGGTACTGACAGCAGCAAAATCTTCCACGTCATTTTATTTTTTTCTGGATAAACATTCGGAAGCAGTGAGTGCCACAAACAGACAAACGCCACCGCTGTAGGGGGAATCCAATAAATATCCAGGCTGAAAAGAGATTTTACTGATAAGAGAATAAAACCCAGCAACACAATAAATTTATGATCACGATCATTGTCATAATCCATGATCCGCAATGAAGCCAAACCCAACATAAAAGTATAAGCGGGCTCCTGGCCAATCAAAGTGCGAAACTGAATCAACACCTGAACAAGCAAACCCACACTGAGCAGACCCGTGAGACGACGCGAGAGTGGTTTCCACCCAAAGGTCTCCACACCCCAACGCCAGAAAAGAATCACAAAACTGAATATCGCAATACCAATAGAAACTTCCAGGCCCACCATGGCCATTGAAATAAGAAATGGAATCGCTAAGGTTTTCTGCGAAAAAAAGTTTCGCTTCATGACAAACCCTCGATGCTTACACGCGCCAGTATTTCCAAGCATTCTCTGCGATGGGCCAAGCCCTCGCCCAAACTCACAAGGTGCGTGCCTATTTTTAAGCTGTAAGTGATGCCTTGTCGGCTGGCTTCATCCACCCACAGACAGAGTTGCGACAACCTCTCCTCCGGATCTTGTATATGCTTGGTTTGCGCCCAATAGAAATGCAAACGAGATTTTTCTCCGCTTTCAAAGTTTTTCACCAAAAGCTCTTGCCGGCGCACGCTGGCCCGCCAGTCAATCCTCGTTGCCGAGTCTGTATTTTGATGTGAACGATGATCTCGATACAACCCTACATTTTGATTATCATCCGCATGCAGCGATTCGGGTGGAAAAGTGCGGCTGCCTTTTCGGGCCGGATACACCCATTGAGTGTGCGGCTTGCGATATATTTTCCAAGCACGCAGAAGACCATAGGGAAATGTACTTTTAAGTTGCACTCGGGGCAATTTATTCTCACCTCGACGTGGAGGAGTCCAAACCAGAGGCAACTCTCTTTGTGCCCCCGGCTCCAGCTTTTCAAATGTGGTCAGATCTTTTTCTTTTTCAAAAAATATCTCCAACATCCATGTATCAAATGCCGCTTCATTGACGACAATAATAGAGGCCGTGCTGCGCTCCGAAGCGAAGGCTTCTCCTTCTTTCAGATCCAAAACTTTGATGCCGTCCATGTTCTTGTTCGTGATCACTGTGGCGGTCACCGCTACCGAGATCAAAAAGAAAACAAAGATATAGATAAGATTGTTCGCATAGCCAACCGCCAGCAGGAATAACACCAAGGCCATGGTCGCAAAAGCATAGCCGAATCCTGTTGGCAGAATATAGGTGGGATTTTCCTT
>JBCECD010000154.1:4627-5277 GCA_039206745.1 Bdellovibrio sp.
GCTGAAGCTCTGCGGCCCACTCACGGCCTCTTTTGATGCCATGGTTCCCTCCCAGTCTGTGTCCTAATACCGGAATCAATACTTGCTGTACATCTTCAGGGCGAACATAATCTCTTTCCTCCATGAAAGCCCAAGCCTTCGCGGCCTTGGCCAGAGCCATGCCGGCACGAGTTGATAAGGCCGCTCCTTCAAAACCTGCTCGACGGGATCTCTCTAAAAGATCGCCAATATAGTTGGCAACAGAGCTTGAGATCTGCACTTTGCGAACCTGATCCAAAGCATGTTTCATTTCTTCTTCCGTGAACAGTGACTTCAAACCTTCCAGCTTTTGTCGCGGATCAATTCCCTGAAGTAAGCGCACTTCGGTATCACGTGAGGCATAGTGAAGTTCCAAACTCATCAGAAAACGATCCAGCTGACTCTCTGGCAGAGGAAATGTTCCCATTTGCTGTTGTGGATTTTGGGTTGCAATCACATAGAACGGCTGGGGCAGAGGCCAGGTCACACCATCCACCGACACCTCTCCCTCTTCCATCGCTTGCAAGAGAGCACTTTGAGTGCGAGGACTGGCACGATTGAGTTCGTCGGCCATCACTAACTGTGAAAACAAGGGGCCAGGATGAAAAATAAATTTATGTTCTTGCGGATGA
>JBCECD010000155.1:0-5274 GCA_039206745.1 Bdellovibrio sp.
CATGCAAGAGATTGGGCAGATCGAACTCTGAAGAGGCTTTAGGTGAGAAGGAGCGGTCTGACTTCATCGAGACCGTTCCAGCCGGTAAAATTAAAAAGGTTTGTTCACAGCGATAAAGGCTGCGGAAGTGCCAAGGCCCAAGAGTAGAATGGCGACAGGCCAGCCGATAGTTCCTTTGCGCTTTACAATGGAAACACCAATACCTAGCAAAACCCAAATCCCGATTTTAGCATAAATCCAGCCAGGCAGGCTGACGATCAAGCCCAAGCGTGCGGCCATGCCGAAACCACTGATAACAATGAACAGCAGTCCCAAGCCATGAGTGATGTAACCCATCATGCGAGCAGCCTTGTTCAGTTGCAGTTTTGCATAAGTGGTGACTAGTAATCCGCCGAAACCAAAAAACAAAAGCATGAGGCCGAGGAGGTGGATGATTTTATAAAACTGGTAGGACATAGGGTCTCCTTATTCTGATTGAAGGCCGAGGTGTTTAAGAACTCGTGCCATATCTTTTCTGATTTTTGTTAAATGAGTTTTATTGGCTAATGTTTTAAGTGCATCCCGCAAAGGTTCCAGTGGATAGCCTCCATATTGACCCGGCTGGAGGACGTCATTGGTCACGCCTCCGCGGCCCGCGATGATCACGCCATCACAGATGTGCACATGATCTGATATCGAAACATCGCCGCCGAACATGCAACGATTGCCGACAGAGCTGGAGCCGGCAATTTTAAAACCCGCCGCCATCACGCAGTGTTCTCCGATGACGACATTGTGGGCGATATGACAGAAGTTATCCATCTTGGTGCCGCTGCCAATTTTAGTTTCAGTTAAAGCAGCGCGGTCCACAGCGCAATGAGCTCCCAGCTCGACATGATCACCTAGAACCACTCGTCCTATTTGGGGAATTTTTTTATGTGTGCCTTCGCGAGTCGTGGCAAAAGAGAAACCATCGGCACCTAATGTGCTGTGAGGATGGATTTCGCAGTGAGCTCCAACAGCGTTATGAGCTCCGACAAACACATGAGGATGTAAAAGAGTGTGAGCTCCGATATGAGCGAAAGACTCAACGACGGTGTGAGCACCTAAGGTTGCGCCATCACCGATTTGTACATGCTCGCCGATCACGACATAGGGACCTACGCTGACGTTTTTGCCGAGATGAGCTGTGGGATGAATCACGGCTGTGGGGTGAATCTTTTCTTCTTGATTGAAGCGATTCATCTTGCCATCAAAGAGCGGAAGAATTGCAGACATTGCCAGCTGAATCGAGGCGGTACTGAAGAAGGTTGTCGCCGTATCAGTAGGCAGAGTTAAACTCTTGTGAGCTACGATGAGAGGCGCTCCCTGCTTGAGAGCTGTCGTCAGTTGTTCGGCTTTGGAGACGAAAACCAAGCTGTCTTGATCCGCCATTTCTGGAGGTAAAACTTTTTTGGCCACAGCCGTTAGAGGGCCGGAGATGAAAGTGAGATCGGAGGATTGGAGATCTTTAATAACTTCTGCTGTAATCATAACGAACTGCCTTACTAATGCTTTGCGCTAAGGTTTCCTATTATTTTTTTGATGTCAAGTCACCGGGTGATAGTATAAGTGTGCTTATAATACTTTGTTGATCTTTTCTCACCTTTAATTTTTAGAGAGGAACTGAGATGGCAAAAAAGGCTGTGAAAAAGGGAGCATCTGCGGCAAAAGCAAAGCCAACGAAGCCCGTTGCAAAACCGGCGGTGAAGGCGAAAGTTGCGAAGCCAGTGAAATCTGTGAAGCCCGTGAAAGCGGAAAAAGCAGAGAAAACAGCGCCAGTCAAAGCTAAGGCTGCGCCGGAAAAAATCGCTAAGAGCGAGGTCAAAGCAAATAAGAAAGTTTCTCCAGAGAAGGTGTCAGCTCCTGTGGCTCCAATCCCGGCTCCTAAAAAAGAGGAGAAGGCGAAAAAGCCAAAATTAGCAGTGGTTGAGTCGGCGGCAGATAAAGCGGAGCCGGTGGCGAAAAAGGAAAAAAAAGTAAAGATTGATAAGACAGGAATGAGTGAAGATCAGGCTAAATGGCATGAGCTTCATGAAAAATACAAGGCCATGAAGGCTCCTGCTTACAACATTTCAGGTCAATTTGAAGCCCGCACCCCTTTGCAACATAAAATCTTTGGATGGGGATTTATTCTTTCCAATGAGTACGACCGTTTGGAAGTTTTATTTGAAGACGCTAAACGAATGCTGATTAGCAATAGGAAGTTGTCGTAAGGTCAAAAAGAGATTGCAAGCCCTGGCAATCTGACCTACTACTTTATCTGCATGGCAAAAGAAGATTTAGTACAAATAGATGGGAAAGTTATAGACGCCCTTGCTGGGGGTCTATACAAAATTGAACTCGACAATAAAGCGATCATTAATGCCAAACTTTGCGGCAAAATGAGACGTTTTAATATTCGCGTCGTTGTGGGGGACAGGGTCAGTGTAGGGGTTTCTCCTTACGATCCAACTCACGGACTTATCATGTTCCGTCATAAATAATAACATCATGGCTTCATGTCTTAACATTTCCAAATAATTTTAGAGGTTGTATGGATCAGGCTCTTCAGAGTTACTTGGCTCGCGTTGCTCCAACTGTTTCCGCTAAATCAGCACAAGCTGTTATCGAACTGGCTGCGGAAGGCGCAACTGTTCCTTTCATCGCACGTTATCGTAAAGAAAAAACTGGCAATCTGGATGAGGTTCAGATCCGCGCGGTGATCGAGGGACACGAAACATATAATGAAATCGTCAAAAGAAAAGCTTTCTTGATCAAAGAGATCGGAGAGCAAAACAATCTGACCGCTGATATTCAAAAGCGCATTGAGCTGTCTTGGGATTTGGGTGAGTTGGAAGAGATCTACAAACCCTTCAAGAAGAAAAAGAAAACCAAGGCGACGATTGCACGCGAGGCGGGCTTGGAGCCTTTGGCTCAGTGGATCTGGGACATGGGACATGGTTTGATCCAAGACACTTTGACTATGGAGATGAAGGCAAAGAACTTCTTAAATCCTACGGCGAAGATCAATACCTATGAGGAAGCTCTGAAGGGGGCGCAAGATATCTTGGTGGATAAAGTTGCCAATGATGTTGAGTTGCGCACTTTTGTTGCGAAAAACTACAATGAAAAAGGCCGCGTGGTGGTGAAGGCGGCGAAGGGTTTTAAGCCGAACTCCAAATACGACATGTATAAAGAGTTTGAAGAGCCTGTAAAAACTCTGTTGGATGCAAAAAACAATCACCGTTACCTGGCATTGCGCCGGGGTTGGCAGGAAGAAGAGCTTTCTGTTGATATCAAAGGGGACGACGAGGATATTCTCAGAGCGTATGAGAAATTTGCGACTTCCACTCCCGATGATGCTATCGGTGATTATCTTAAGCAGGGGGCCCGTCTGGCTTTGAACGTATATGTTTTGCCTTCTGTTGTGAATGAAGTGCATCGTATGTTGAAAGAGAAAGCGGACTCCGATGCGATCACAGTTTTTGCTGAGAACGTGCGTAAGCTTTTGTTGGCCTCTCCTTATGGACCGAAATGCGTTTTGGGTGTGGATCCTGGATTGCGTACCGGTTGCAAGGTGGCTTTGATTGATAAGTCAGGCGCCTTCATCTCTCATACGGTTTTGTATCTTTTGGGTGATGATGCTGAGAGAAAGGCAAAAACTCTTTTTGCTGAAGTATTGAAACAGATTCAAATTGAAGCGATTGCCGTGGGTAACGGAACTGCGGGGCGTGAGACAGAATCTTTCCTGCGTAAAGTCTTGAAGGAACTTGGCAAGAATATTCCTGTGGTGATGGTGAGTGAGTCGGGAGCCTCTGTGTATTCGGCATCTGAGACTGCTCGTGAAGAGTTCCCAGATTTGGATGTCACAGTGAAAGGCGCGATCTCTATTGCTCGTCGCTTGCAAGATCCTTTGGCTGAGCTGGTGAAGGTTGATCCGAAGTCTATTGGTGTCGGTCAATATCAGCATGATGTGAATCAATCTCAACTGAAAAAATCCCTGGAAGCTGTGGTTGAATCCTGCGTGAATAACGTAGGTGTGGATGTGAATACGGCTTCAGCGGCTCTTTTATCTCATGTTGCGGGAATTGGTCCTGCCTTGGCGAAAGGTATTGTTGAGCATCGTAAAAAAAGTCTTTTCACCGACCGTGCTGAGTTGTTGAAAGTCCCTAAGTTCTCTTCGAAAGTTTTTGAGCAGGCGGCTGGCTTCTTGCGTATTCCGTCTGGAAAACAGGTGTTGGATTCAACAGGTATCCATCCGGAGCGCTATCAGGCGGTCACAGATATGGCAAAAGACATTGGTGCGTCCCTGTCTGAGATCATTGGTGAAGGGGCGAAGAAATTGTTGGCGCAACGGACGAAGTGGGCGCAACTGGTGGGTGAGTTCACCTTTGACGATATCGTAAAAGAGCTGGAAAAACCAGGACGTGACCCTCGTGATCCGTTTAAAGTTTTCCAATACCGTGACGACATCATGGAAGTGAAGGATTTGAAAGAGGGTATGATTTGTCCAGGTATTGTGACGAATGTGACCAACTTCGGTGCTTTCGTGGATATTGGTGTTCATCAAGATGGTTTGGTGCATATCTCTGCGCTTTCTCACAAGTTTGTGGATGATCCACGTAAAGTTGTGAATCCTGGGGATCATGTCACTGTGAAGGTATTGAAAGTTGATACAGTTAAAAATCAGATCTCTTTGACGATGAAGATGGATGATGCCCCTGAAGCGGCGGCTCCGCGTGAGCGTCGTCCTCAGCAAGATGGATCGCGCAGGCCTCATCAAGGTGGTGGACAACGTCCAGCGGGCGGTGGCGGTCATCGTGGTGGTGGTGAGCAACGCCCTCCTCATTCAGGTGGTGGAAAGCCTGCGGGCAATCCATTCAACAATCCGTTTGCAGCTTTATTGAATGTGAATACGAATAAAAAATAAGGAGAAATGTCATGGCAGTTAAAGGCAAATCAAAAAAAGGCGTCCGTCATAAGAAAAAAAGAATTGCGACTAAAAAACGCATGATCAAAGCTAAAATCCGTAAGTAATTTATAGAGGCGTGACAAAAGGGAGAACTCAATCAGGGAGGGACCTCACGCACTTTAGAGACATCAATAAAATAAATATATAAGAGGGGTATTAGAGATAATACCCCTTTGGTTTTTAGGAGGGGAGACTTTGACAGTCTCATTCTTTGTACGACAGTTGCGGACACGAGTTCAGGGTTGCTCCTTTTCCCAAGAGCCACTCTTTGATGTGCGGCCGTCGTACGGTAGGAGAGGTTT
>JBCECD010000156.1:0-5274 GCA_039206745.1 Bdellovibrio sp.
TAATCCTCGCAGGAGAAGGTGGAGTGAAATGGCTGAGATTTTTCTCGGCCATTTTTTTATTACAGGCTCTGAAAATCTTGCATATATGAAAGGAAGGGCCTGTTTCTCATTAGGGTTGCATCATCGCGTGTGTTCTCGTGATGATTGAAAGTGTCATACGAGTTTCTAGTTTTCAAGGTGGCTATTCTGCATTAAGAGATCCTCATCCAAAAGGAGGATCTATGAAATCTATGATCGCATTATTGGCAGTGGCTTTTATGTCTCAAGCGTCTTGGGCGTCAGAGGGGACTTTGAACTGCATGATTAAAGAAGGCGGCGGCGCTGTTAAAAAAGAAACAGTGGTTTCTCATGTTGTCACGGAAGACTCTCACTCCATGACTCACTTCGAAACTGCTTTCACAACAGGTTTTATCTCTGTCAGCCGTGGCTACAGCGTGGTGAACTTGGTATCTAAAGAAGATAAAAGAGTTTTCACTTTCTTCGGTGACTATCGTGGTGGCCGCGGTATTGGTGGAACTTTCTACTTGGCTGATAAAGTCAGCTGGGTTCAAGTGGACTGCTTCTAGTCTTTTGCTTCTGTGGTCAAGTCCGTTGAATCAACTCAATGGACTTGGATCTTATAAGGGAGTCTGTTGTTCGATCGACGGCTTCTGTTTTTGTGATGAAGTTTGGGAATTCAATTCGATGGCTTTTATGCTCACCCTGGAGGCTCTGGAGCCAGCAACGAACTTTGATCTGTGATAAGACTCCCTGATCTCGGGCTCATTTTTTAGTCTCGAGAAGGGGTGAGTTTCAACCAGATGGAGCCCCAGTCTTCTGTTTTCAGCAGAGGGATTTTTCGCTGTCGCAGGCGGTGTTCAATCAGGCCGTGTGGATGGTGATAGCGGGCCCAGCGTGCGGAGCTGATGGCGAGTTTGAGAGACGGCAGATTGTCGAGTAAAAAAGTCGACGTGCTGGTTTGGCTGCCGTGATGTCCCAAGAGAAGGACGCGACTGGTGTGCACCCACTTTTGTTGGGACCAGATTTTTTCCTGACTGAACGGGGAGTCCCCCGGAATTAAGATATTATGAAATTGTAAAACATGACTGCGCTGATTTGTCTCTTTGAGTCCGGAGGGAGCCCGCCACAAGTGCAGACTTGTCTTGGTTTTATTTGCTGCTGTATCAGTTGTTGGGGTGACTGTCTCCATATTAAAAATATCGGAAGTGCAAGGATGATAGGTTTGTACAATCTGCTCTTTGCGACGAGAGCTCTTCCCTTGGGGCGGTAGGGCCAGGCAAAAAGACTCTGCATTAAAAAGGCGTGAGGGGCGGGCCAGAGCCCCGATATGATCCCAATCCCAATGGCTGAGATGGATGCGATTTTCTTTATGGCGACAGGCGCGGGCGATTTTTTTCCAGGGGAAAAATTCTCCGCCCATGTCAAAGTGCAGACAGTGATCGGGCAAAATAGCGGTGGCCCATTGGCCCTGTCCGACATTCCAGATCACAAAATAGAAAGCTCTGTCCTCGACAGCGACAGGGGATCCACTGAATAACAGAACGAGAAAAATAAAAGTTCTCATCGAGAGTGATCCTGTCCTCGCCACAGCCAGCATCTCAAGAAGTGCAGCCCGATATGCCAAATAAAAATCCACAACCACAGTGAAGCGGCCTGAGGTGGCTGTCCTTGGCTGAAGACAATCGGTTCCGACAGGGCCGGCAAGGTGGCGAAAAAAATCTCCATCACCTGATCAAAAAAACCGCCCAGAGAAGGGCAGAGCCAGGTGAGAACGGCTAAAGGTAAAAGAACGAAGGAAACCGCAGGTGCTAGAAAAAAGTTGTAGAGGATATTGAGCGGATGCAGACTGCCCAGCCCCCACAGCGGCGCACTCATCAGAAAATAAATAGCAAACTGAGTGAAGGCCAGGCGCTGCCAGGAGGTGCGCAGCCGAAACAGGCCGGGCAGAGTGAGAGCGAGGGAAGCGCACCAACTCATGGTGAAGGCCAGAGACTGCCACCAGGCCGGAAAAAGAATCAGGCATAAAAGCCCCGAGCCCAGAACTTTCAAATCCCCTGGCAGATGCACTCGCAAAGTGCGCAACAAGACTGTGCTGGAAAGATGCAGGAGCGCTCGCACCGCCGGGGCCTGCCAGCCGACGAGGAGGCAATAAAAGCACAAAAAGGCTCCACGCAGAGCCCAGGGCAGTCGTAAAAAGCACATCCATTTTTCCCACAGTAAAAGGTGAGATCCCGACACCACAAAGATATGAATCAGCGAAGTTTTGATCAGTGTTTTCTTCTGTGTGGGATCTATGATTTTTTCGCCACAGAGAAGGGAAGCCAAAGAACTGACATGATCCAGGTTCTCAGGAAGCCGCTCGAGACAAGCATGTTGAAAAGTGTCGGCAATTTTTGATGCTTTAGTTAGCAAAGAGCTGGGAGTGGGGATGCTTAAGATGAGGGCAAGAGAGAGCATAATAATCATTGTTTTCAATACTTAGCAAAAATCATGACCACCCTTATTTCTGAAATAATCTGTCATGGCGTCCGGCGTGATCTTAAATTCGGCTTTTAAGATCTGAAATCCGGACCCTTCATTACAGCTTTTAAATTAAATAATAGTAAGCAAAATCAACAACTTAATGTGTGCCTTAAAATTATGCAAATCGCTGAAACCCTTGACAATGAACAAGTCCAAGGTCTAGTTCAGGCATAACTCAACATTTTATGTGGATAAGTCTTGCTTGTTTGCACTTCTTATTGCGTGTCATACTGAACAAAGAGCGTGAGGTGTACAGAGATGAAGCAACTTAGACTGATAGCGGCGACTGTTCTTATAAGTGTTCCAACCATGATGTGGGTTCCCTCTTCGGAGGCCGCCAACAAATCTTCTCGGGATGTGAAGCAAGAGGCTTTGCTCGCGGAGTTGACTGGAGTGAATCCAGCGAAGAAGACGGATATGGAGCTTTACTCAGAAATGATGGAAGCCTACGAGCAAGGACGCGAGATTGTCCTTAAGAACCGTCTGCAAACTCTGTTGCAGCGCTATCCGCAGAGTTCCTACGCCGATAATGCGTTATTTTTAGCGGGCCGCATGGCAGTGGACCGCTCGCAATATGCTGAAGCGATCAGGTATTTCGCGCGCATTGAAAAAGACTATCCTCAGAGCAATCGTTTGGTGGCAGCCAAGTTCGCCAAGGCGATGACATATAAAAAGATGAATCTGCCAGAGTTTGCAAAAAAAGTATTGAGTGAAGTCCGGGGACGTTATCCCGGCAGCCCTGAATCTTTTCGGGCGGATGCGGAACTCAAAATTTATAAATAAAACACCAGTGCAAGGATGCCACAGTGATGAACAAGAAGTTCTACGCAATATTACCCACTCTTCTTTTTTGTGCGCTTCTCTCTCGAGCTCAGGACACGCCTTCTGAGGCCGCGTGGGAGTCAGATCCTTTGGACGTGCTCGATGTGAATGAAGCGGCAGAGGCGCAGGCGCCTTCTGTTCCGGAGTTCCAGGAAGTCCCTGAGCCCGAAGTGGTGCAAGATCTCACAGAGCCGGCTCCCACAGTCACAGAAGAAGTGGCGCCCACTCCTGATATTCCCGCTTCTGAGGTGCCGACGCCTCCGGCAATGAGCACGGTTGAGTCTTCGGAACCGGATTACAGCAAAGAGGCTGAGTTCCATCGCATTTACAAAACATACAATGAGCAACCCACATCTGTGGAGGCTTGGGAAAAAGCTCTGGCCGGTCGTCAATCTGAAGGCTATCTGGTGCAAAAGGGCGACACCCTTTCAGGGATTTCAGAGACCTTCTTTGGTGATCCGTTCTTTTGGCCCAAGGTTTGGTCTTTGAATCAGAGCAAAATCTTAAATCCCCACGAGATCAAGCCCGGCATGAATGTTCATTTCTTTGCAGGAAGTTTGACGGACGCTCCCACTCTGGAGTTGGCGGGACCTGAGGCCACCACTCCTTCTGACAGTGTGGTGACGCGGGGTGAAGCGGATGCAACAGCTGAGGCCGCAACCGCTGCAACGGAAGGTGCTGATGAAGCTCCGGCGGTGGCGGGAGAGCCGACTTTGCCCTCTCCTAAAAAGCGGACCCCTCTGCTGAAGAGTTTGCCAGACAGTTTGCCTTTGTATCGCATGGGGGCTGTCAACAAGCCGCCTACGGAATTGCAGATTGATTTGCCGAAGAATCGTTTCCCTCGCCCTGTGGAAAATTTGGATTACTACATCTCAGATGCGGCGGTATTGGGTGTGGGTGAGGTGTCAGCTATAGAAATGGATCTCAAAGCCGCAGGAGAGTATCAGTACATTTTTGTTCGCCTGAACGAAGGGGTTTCGGGAAAGGTTTTTGTCGCACAAAAAAATGGCAAGGTCATCAAAGACCCGGACGAGAAGGCTCGCAGTGGTCAAATGGTTGAGGTGCAGGGGGAGATTGAACTTTTAGAGCGAGTGAGTGGCGATAAGAACATCTATCGCGCTATTGTAAAAAAATCTCTGCAGCCGATTGAGATCGGCTCGATTCTCACGGCGGGAGCTCTGCCGATGATTGATCCTGTGGCCGGGACTTCGACTTCCGCTGTGGGGGCTAAAATTATCGGAGGTCGTTTTGATGATCGCCGTGCTCTGTTCAGTTCCAACTCGGTGATCTTTTTGAATGCAGGTTCAAACCAAGGTTTGCAAGAAGGTCAGAATCTGATGGTGTATGCTTCGGAAAAAGTGCGTTCACCAAAGGCTCAAGCGACTGTCAATGATCGTCAAATCGGCACAGTGAAAGTGGTGAAGGTGGCGGCCAACTATGCCACGGCTTATGTGATCAATGCTCAGGCGGATATCGTGGTGGGAGACTATGTCGGGCACAACGGGCGGCAGGCTCTGTTGCAACCGTCCTCTTCTGCGATCGAGGCTCTGCAAAGAACTGACGCGCCGGCAGAAGATGATTTTGAATTGGATTTTCAGGAGGGAGCTGATTCCAGTGCGCCTCCCGCATCCGACGGCACCGGCACGGATTCCGGATCTGAAGATCTTGATCTCGAGTTTTAAGCGTTGAAAAGGAGGGAACGGAACTTGCTGTTTCCTCCAGCATGACTGATCTATACTCCCTTTCTCAAATCCTTAAGGTGCATCCTCTCTACACTCTTCAGCGGGATGCGATTCATTTAATTTATCGTCAATTGGCTGCGCGGGGAGAACTCTCGAGTTCCTCCCTTTTACATCGGCTCAGTGAGTCCTTTCCTGAGATCTTTGTGGCGGTACAGAGAAATCAAACTCTTTTAGCGCAGCACTGCGA
>JBCECD010000157.1:0-5183 GCA_039206745.1 Bdellovibrio sp.
TATTTTTTCAAAGAAGAAATGCTCACTCCAACCAGGGGAGCATCTTCAGACATCTTGGGGTTGACCAACGCTCCTTTCAAATCAAGAAAGAAAGCATCTAAATTGGAAACTCCGACCCATGACAAAAGAAACGCGACGCCCACTCCCAAAAAGGGCAGTGCACTTGGCAAAAACCAACGGGATGTTTTCATTCGACTCGACAGCATGTGTCCCTATCGGTAACAAATCATATTGTATTGAGTTGTTTTCCTTTCTTTCAAAATCTCTGAAAGAGTTACCTTTTGTCCCCGCTCCGCCATGAGTGGAGACTAAAAAGCACCACGCCTCATCACCACATCTTTATGAAATTACTTGTCTTTTTTTAAAATAAAAAGATTGTAAAAGTGGAACAATTATTGCATTGGGCTTTGGTGATGGAGTCAAGAGCATACAAAGACATTATAGCCTTCAAGTGGGAACAAGGACCCGCTTTGGCTTTTCATGCTCGCAACCTTGAAGTGGCTGAGATTTCTGAACAAACCTGGAGCGCCTTAAAAAAGACTCCTGAAAATGACTTTTCGGCTCTGAATGAGCTGCAAGCGTGGGAGGCTGAAGAAAATGCTGAGGCCCGACCAGCCCCTCGTGAATCTCATATCCGTACGATCGTCATTAACGTCACACAAATCTGCAACCTCCACTGCACTTACTGCGCAGCAGGCGGTGATGGAACCTATGGCAGTGCGCAAACTAAAATCAATGTGGAAAAGACTCTGCCACAATTAAAATACTTCATAGAAAAACTTCCCCCTGGCAGTCGCTTTCAGGTCAATTTTCTCGGTGGAGAACCCCTGCTTTATCCCGAAGGAATTGCTGAGATCGGAAACTATGTGAAGCTGATGACTGCGGGAAAGAATATTCATACTTTTTTTGCGATTGTAACGAATGGGACATTAATCACTGAAAGAGTGCTCTCTCTTTTTCAAGAGTTAAAAATGCGCGTCACTGTCAGTCTCGATGGCCCCGCAGTTCTCAACGACAAAGTGCGCCCCACTAAAGACGGCTCCAGCAGTACAGCAAAAACTGTAGACGGTCTCGCAAAGTTAAGTGCTATAAAAGACGCTCTCTCTGGATTGACGGTTCATGGGGTTTTTAATAAGGCCAATATGAACCTTGTGGAGGCCTATTATTTTTATCGCTCTCTCAATGTGGACTCTTATGAATTCACCTATGGCGTTGAGGAGCGGGACGAGGATGCCAATAAAGCGTTTATAGACCAAATGAACAAGGTGGCTCAGGCCGCCTACACCTATGGCGGCGAAATAGAGCTGCGAAAAATTGGCATGTTCAATCAGTATTTTACATCCTTGGATAATCAGCAAAAAACCGAAAATTATTGCGGGGCCGGCAAGTCCCTTCTTGTGGTGGATGCTAAAAACAATCTCTTTACCTGTCCCTGGGACGTTGGCAACAAACAAGAGCAAGTTGGCAGCGGAACAGAGCTGATTGCCGAGCGACTTTCCGTTTACAGCCCACCTCTGATTGAAAAAAATAACTGCCAAAGTTGCTGGGCGCGCTATCTCTGCGGAGGTGGCTGCATGTATATCCATAAACAGGGTGCTCACGGACAAAATAAAAAAGATGACTCGTTTTGTTTGCGCACTCGCAGCTTGATTCGCACAACATTATTGTACTATAAGCAAAGTAGGACGTCCTGCTAAAGAGGAACACATGAACGTGAAACATATTAAAAAAATCAAACCTCTGAAAACGAAGAGCTCTCAGCCGACCTCCAAAGATCAGACCAGCGGTCCCAGCTGCCTTCCGACTGATTAGTATTTATGTCGCAACCGCTTCGCGAACCCCCTTACGATTCTTTTAAAATCCGATATAGGTCCTTCGCATTGCGGATACTTTTTGCGGTCGGTATCGCCGTTTTTATTTTTCAGATTAACTTAGATTATATCGAATCCTATCTGTACGACTTACGTATCCGCAGCCAGCTCACCACAGACAATTCCGGGAATATCGAACTCATCTATATCACGCCCCAAACAGTGCAAGCTCTGAAGGGAATGCCTTCCGCACAAGACCAAAATAAAATTCTCAGGATGTTGATAGATGCCGAAGCACAAGTCATAACCTACGACTTTGAGATAACAGAAACTCCTGGATCTTTGGCAGAGAAAAAGACCTTGGCAGAGACCATCGTAGCCCATAAAAACGTCATTGTGGCGGGCAGAAATACAACGCTTAAAGGAGAAGAGGATCAGCTTTTACTTCGACCGCCTTTTGAAAAAATTTCCCAGAAACCCGCTCCCAAAACCGCCGATCTTTTAAACTTTGCAAAAGACGGAGTCACCCGTCGCATGATTCTAAGTTATCAAGGCCTGCCTCTGCTCCCCTTAGAGCTGGCTCAGCATGTAAATCCAGACATAAATCTGAAAGACGTCCGGGGTCGATTTGACTTCTATGAAACGGATCAGGCTTATATTGATTTCCGACCTGCCGGCAGCTTTCCCAGTTCCCCCTTCGAAAAGATTTTATCGGGTGATATTTCCACGGCTCGATTTAAAAATAAAATCGTTCTTATCGGGACTGATCTTGAATTGAGTGATGTGGAGTATGCCATGACTCCTTACTCACGACAGCCCAATGCCATGACTCGAATCGAACTTCTTGCCAACACGATCGACACTTTGATTCGCAATTCTGGCCCTCTGAAGGTCCCCAAATACATTAATTGGTTTTTCATCCTGCTGGCCTCTTTCCTGACCACTCACATCGTTCTCACTATGAAACCGACAAAAGGTCTTCTGGTTTTGGGTGGAACTTTGTCAGGTTTTGTTGTGCTTTGTTTTTCCTCTTTCTGGGTCTTCGGCTGGTGGATCCCTATGGCCGCTCCCATTCTCGCGATCTTCATATGCTATTATTTTTTCATACCCTACCGCTTGATTGTGGAGAATCGGCGCAGTTGGGAATACTATCAAAAGAACAAACTTCTCAGTCAGGTGGAGGAGTTGAAAACAAACTTTATCTCAATGATGTCTCATGACTTAAAAACGCCGATCGCTCGGATTCAAGGAATGACGGATATGATCCTGTCTGACAGCGTGCCTTTGAGTGCTCAACAGCGGGAAGCCGTGGACACGATCAAGCACTCCTCTGATGACCTTTTGAAGTTCATCAGCGCTATTTTAAACTATGGCTTGATTGAAAGTCAGGGTGTCCAACTGCACCTACAGAGTAAAGATATAAATAATTTACTCACTGAAGTGATCCGCAAACATGAGTTTTTAGCGAAAGTAAAACACATCCACATTTCATCTGAATTGGAGCCCATGTTTCCCGTCTCCATGGATGCAGATCTGATGCGTCAGGTGCTTTCTAATCTGGTGGAAAATGCGATCAAATACAGTCCTGAACACACGCAGATCAGGATTCTGAGTCAGGAGACGTCCTCCTCTGTCATCATTCAGGTGGTGGATCAGGGGCCGGGCATTCCTGCAGACGAGCTGCAAAACATCTTTATGAAGTTTTTCCGCTCGAAAAATGCCAAAAGCTCCCCGATCAAGGGATCCGGGTTGGGCTTGTATCTGGCCAGATATTTCACTGAACTTCATGGTGGGCGTATTTTTGTAGAATCTTCCCATGGAAAAGGTTCCATATTTACGGTAGAACTACCCATCGAGCAAGGGGGTAAAAATGCTTAGAGTTTTGGTTGTTGATGACGACCAGGGATTAAGACTCTCGGTAAAGTCCGCATTATCTGTTACGAAACGTTTTGAAGTCGATGAGGCTTTCGATGGCATCAACGCCATGGAGAAGATCAAGGGTAGTGAAGCAAAATATGATCTCGTTATTCTCGACGTGGACATGCCTCGCTTGAACGGTTTGGAAACCCTGCGCTTGATCAAGGAATTCGATCCTGGAATCATCGTCATCATCATGACGGCTCATGCCACTCTCACTGATGCTATCAATGCCGTGAAAGATGGCGCCTACAACTACCTGCAAAAACCTGTCAGCAGTGAAGACCTCCTGCAGCTGATTGACAAGGCCGTCAATGCTCACAATCTGATTTCGAACATCGCGGCCTCGGCTCCTGTGATGGTGGAAGCGGGTCGCAAAATCATCGGCCACACTTCTCAGATGCAAAAAGTTTTCAACATTATTCATCGCCTGGTGAAAGTCGACACTCCTGTTCTGATCCGAGGCGCTTCAGGAACGGGTAAAGAACTGGTGGCCAAAGCCATTCACTACAACTCCTCCCGTAAAGATGAGAAGTTTGTGGCGATCAACTGTTCCGCCATCCCTGAGAATCTTTTTGAGTCTGAATTGTTCGGTCACGAAAAAGGTTCGTTCACAGGCGCGGATCAACGCAAAATTGGAAAATTCCAATTTGCTGAAGGCGGCACCCTGTTCCTCGACGAAATGGGCGACATGCCTCCTCTGATGCAAGTGAAAATTCTGCGTGTTTTGCAGGAAAAGGTGTTCACTCCCGTTGGTTCCAACCGCGAGTTTCCTACCAATGTCCGCATTATTGCAGCGACCAATCGTCCTCTGGAAGAAATGATTAAAAGTGGTTCATTCCGTGAGGATTTGTTCTACCGTCTGAACGTGGTTCCTATCTTCCTTCGGGCTCTGGCTGAGCGCAAAGAAGATATGGAGCAGATGGTGAATATCTTCATCAGAAAGTTCAATCAAGCGCACGGCAAACGCATTGGCAGCATCAGTCCCAATGCCATGGCTGTCCTGAAAAAGCATTCTTGGCCGGGAAACATTCGTGAGTTGGAAAATGTGATTGAGCACGCCTTCGTGTTGGAAACCAGCAATGTTCTGACTTTAGCCTCTTTGCCGGAATCACTTTTGTCAGCAACGGGAACCAGCTTGATTGAAGTGTCTACAGCGGCTTTTGCCCAAACAGGAGATTCGGATTCTTCTTCCGGAGCTGTGAAGAGATTGTCTCTTTGACCGGAACTGAAAGTCTGGATTTCAATGCCCAGAAGGAAGCTTTCGAGAAAGAGTTTATCATCAAAGCTTTGAAGACCTTCCGCGGAAGGATCAATCAAACGGCTTTGCATGCGAACATTCCCAAAAAGACTTTGCTGAGAAAAATTGAAAAGTACGGCATTGTCGCCAAGGACTACGTTAATTGAGTAGGAGAGGCGCGTTAGCGCCTCGACCTCTCACACCACCGTACGTAC
>JBCECD010000158.1:0-5124 GCA_039206745.1 Bdellovibrio sp.
CTCTTTGACACTGCCGTATTTGCACAGTCCCCATACAGCAATGATGATGCCAGGACAAAATGCACCATGAATCTCTCTTCAAATCTCGAATATTATTAAGAGCGCGTAACAAAATGACCGTTTTGTTGCGCGCTCTTAGTATTTTAAATTGCAAACATGAGTTGCGGTGAGTCATCAGTGTGCGCTGTTTTCTTTTGCTGCCCTAAGCGAACACCTAAGCCCACCAAGCGCACTGGTTGGTGGCGCCGATTCCAAGCTCCCTCGAGAAGTCTTTCGAAATCCACCAAGGTCGGCACTCGATGCAAGACTTCCTCATGAGTGGTCTGTTTAAAATCAAAAAACTTCAACTTCACCACCATTCCCCTGATGCGCTCCTGATAGCCCCCTCTTTCGAGACGACGATAAAAATCCTCATAAAGAGAAGACAAGGTTTTTTTACACTCTTCAAAGGAAGTTAAATCACGAGAAAAAGTTTCTTCCACAGTGAGAGACTTTCTCTCCCATTCTGTTATCACAGCACGAGAATCTTCACCACGAGAGTAGTCAAACAACTCCTGCGCTCTCGAACCAAACCAGTGATGCAATTCAAAAATAGTGTGCTTCTGCAAGTCTCCGCAGGTGAACAAACCCAGCTCATGCATCTTTTGTGCTGTCACCTTGCCAACACCAAAAATTTTTTCCACCGGAAGATCTTTCACAAAAGCACTCACATCCTGAGGACGGATCACAAACTGACCGTGAGGTTTATTCCAATCACTCGCCACTTTCGCTAAAAATTTATTCGGCGCTATACCAGCTGAAGCGGTGAGATGAAGCTCTTGAAAAATCAAACGTCGTATTTCATGAGCAATAAGGGTCGCGCTGCCACCAAATTGCTCACACTCTGTGACATCCAAATAAGCTTCATCCAAGGAGAGAGGCTCGATCTTGTTTGTAAATCTCTCAAGAATTTCGCGAACCTTGCGACTTTCTTTTTTATAGAGTTCAAAATTAGGCGGCAGGAGAAGAAGATGCGGACACAGGCGCACTGCCTGAGAAGAGGGCATCGCCGATCTCACTCCGAACTTGCGCGCCTCATAGCTGGCCGTGCACAAAACACTGCGCGAATCAGCGGGTCCGCCAATTCCCAAGGCCTTTCCTTTGAGTTTGGGATTGTATTTCACCTCCACCGCGGCATAAAAACAATCCATGTCGACATGAATGATCTTTCTCATTTACACATAATTTACATATTAATAAATAGAAAGGCAATCCAATTTTACGAGCTGCTCGACTCCATTTGCACAGGACTGGACTCCGTCACTGGATCTGGCTGAACAGGAACAAATTTAGCCGCGACCATGGCATGCACTTTTTCCGCAACCAAACCGCGATCCTCTTCAGGAGTGGTGGTGACTTGATCTAAAAACTCCACTTCGGCTTTCACCGATTTCAAAGTCAGGGACTTCCACAATGATGTGATGAAAGGAATATCTCCATACCAACAAACATGATCACGCCACTTTAAAGTAAATGCTTCACCATTGATCTCGCGAAAATTCACCACGACCGGCTGAATAGGCACATCGGCATAGGCCGCCGCCATCAACAATGTTTTTTTAAAAGGCAGAACTCTTTCTCCGTTGGTAGAAGTGGCTTCCGGGTAAAGCACCACACGAAAGCCTCTTTGCAAAACAGCGGCGATAGATTTCATCTCCTCTAAAATGCGAGTGCGGCTGCGACGTTCGACATAAATACAACCGCCCATTTCCGTGAGCAAACCCAGAAAAGGAGTTTCCCGCATCTCGTTAGAAGTCACAAAGACCATCGGGATGCAAGAAGCCAACATCAAAATATCCACAAAACCCATGTGATTGCTGACCAAGAGAAACTTCTGATCCAAAGACGGCCTGTTGACAATCTTCAGCTGCAAATTAAAAGAGCGCAAAATCAAACCACAGAAGAACTGACTGTTACGAGAAAATCGCTGCAAACGTTTATCTGGATCGCGCACAAAAAGGTGACATACAAAAGACCATACCAAAAAAATCAGCACGATCAGAATAAAGGCGACTAATCTATAGGCTCCACGGAGCACGGACAAAACTTCTTCCACAGAGACCTATTTAAAGCGTCAGTCCCAAACAGCGTCAACGACAGTCTCAAGCGCCGCCTTGCGCCACCTCATTAACCCGTCGTCAACATGCCGCTTGCCACCCCCGTCACAGACTCTCGCAGCAAGAGAACATCTTTGCTCTGCAAGGCTACAATTTGCAGAACATTCAGAGGGTGAATCAAGGGTGAACGCAGGTGAATGCTCGTCTCAAGCCATGGTCTGTACCACAACAGGCTGCGATGACCCGAAAGATCTCTCACCGCCTGACAGCAGTATTTGTATTCCTCTCGGAACTCGCGCAAAAACTTCTTCACCACTTCCGGTTCCAACCCAGAGGACTCGAGATAAAGTGCAAAAACATCCATCTCTATCTTCGCCAAAGTAAAACCTAAATTTTTCACATAGGAACGAAAAAGAGCTGATTCTTTAAAAACCTTTTTATATCGGGATCTCTCCCGCGAAGAGAGACTCTGCCAAAAGCGCCCCACACCCCACCAGGTCGGAAACAGGATACGAGTCTGAGTCCAGCAGAGCACCCACGGAATCGCACGTAAATTTTTAATATTAAAAGAGCCCTGTCTTTTGGCGGGCCGCGATCCCATTTTCAGATTCTTGAGAAAAGAGTACGGCGTGGCCTTTTCGATCAAGTGTAAAAAATCCGGCTGTTTCAAGGTTTGTTGATAGAAGTCCTGAATAAAATCAGACATACGAGCCAGATCACGGCGACTCTGCACGCTCAATTTTTTCACTCCTTGAGCCGCATTTCTAGCCTGGGTGAATTTCTGCAACTGTCGATCGAGAATCTCCGAAGCTGCATAATTTCGATAAATCATCTCGCCCTGAACTGTGACTTTCACCGAATCCAAAGCCGATTGCGGCCACCAATCAGTCTGCTCCTGCACGGAGCCCCCGCCGCGCTCAATACTGCCACCCGATCCATGGAAAAAAATCGGCGTTAATCCATGTACGCGAATCACGTTTTCCAAATCCTGCACCGCTGAGGAAATTAAAAAACGAGAGGGAAAAGATCCATTTTCTTTGGCTGAATCCGAATACCCCACCATCACTTCAAATTTACCTGACCAGAATTTCTTTATAACTTTTTTCCGCGCAGGCTTTTTCAGAAATTCTTCTAAAATCTGCACTCCTGACTTGAGAGCCGAAGCACTTTCAAACAGAGGCACCACAGGCAGACGAACCTCACCCAGATGCTTTTTCACCAATGCAAAACCGCTGTTGATATCCTTGGCACTTTCAGTTTGACTGAGCACAAAGCCCCGAACATAAAAGCGTGGATCATGCTGGGGGGAAATCTTTTTTAAAGTATCTAACATCCGCGAGATCGCATACTTTCTGGGCGATCCCCGCAAAGCCTCTTGGACCATGCCACTGTCTTCACGCACCTCCAAAGGCACCACCATTCCAGGGAAAACTTTAAGCAGCATGCGCAATGTCTGTAAAGAAGGTGAGTCCGCGTGCAGCCATTTTTTATAATCCCGAGCCAAAACATCCAATTGCTGGCGAAGACCTTGCACTCGCTGATCATCTCGCGCCTTGATTTTCCGTAAAGCACTCAAGGATTTGCGAAATTGCAGAGAGCTTTTCAATAATTTTTGCAACTCAGTTCGATCAAAATCCGAGGCATGCGCCAATGGACGGAGCTCCTCGATATAAGTCTCCAGTATTTCCAGAAATCTTTCCAGTAAATGCCCTCGCGCCATCTGTAAGCTGCCCAGCATCGTCTTCTCATCAACCCCAGGATGCCCGTCCTTATCTCCGCCCACCCAGGAGCGAATATAAAACGGCTGAGCCGTTTTTTTCTGACGGGCAAAAATATGCAGAATATCCTGCTGCAAGGCCAACGAGTATATATACTCCGCCTCATCCATCACTGAAGGTTTGCGCTGCTTGGACATCGGAATCCGCCACACACATTGCAATAATAGATGTAAACTTTCTGTATCACCGTCCTGAGCCCGCTCCAGTCGTTGCTCTAAAAGATTTTGAATTTTACGAAAATAAAACAGAATATCAGCACTGCGTGATTCCGTAGGATGCGCCGTTAAAACATGAATAACATTCCCGGGACGAGAGCGCTTGGCATCGCCAGGACCCATATAACTTTTTTTTAATCGAAACGCCCGATACGCCGCTTCGCAAGAGTTGATCAACTCCAACATCAAAGAAAAAGCATGGGCAATTTGAAACCGCTCTTCTGCCGGTAGCAACTCCAACTCTTTCTTTAATTTGAGCAGACCTTTTAAGGTCTGCCCGGGAGAAGATTTGACATGACGGCGAATTTTTTCGACTCTACGAAATCCCGATTTGCCCAGCTCGGACTCAATAACTTTTCCCAGCTCTGAAACGGACCAATTCACCAGACTCGTGAGTTCTTTTGCAAGATGTTGTGCCATGCCCTTAACTATAAAGAGCCCTCACACCTCTGGCAACCCTCGCACTAGACTTCACTCAACTTAAACTTTTTCCACAGCGTGCGATTGAGGTCTTCCCTTTGCAGAATGGTCAGGAAGTCAATACAGCGAAATTCTCGATCCCAAGCCGGCTCTCCTCCGATGGAGGCTCCGATTTTGAGATAGGCTCGGCATAAAGGTGGAAGAAGATCCTCGGCCTGAGCTCTCTGAGTTTCCGTGAGAGGGCCTCGGACTTCATCCATAAAATAGCTTAACATTGGCATCGTAAATTGCAAGGTGGGACGTGTGCGATAAGAAGATAAAATGCGTCCCTCTTCTTCAAAGTATCTCGTCAGCAAAGCTGCATCACGAGGATCATCTGTTTTCACCGTTGCACAGCCAAATAACATTTTTGCTTCGCTTGCAGCCATGTACTCAGCAATCCCTCTCCACAATAAGGAGATCAGCACCCCTCGGCGGTAGTCTTTGTGAATGCAAGCGCGTCCCAACTCCAACTTCACACCTGGTTGTTGAAAGATGTGAGACAACAAGAATTCCTTCGCCGAATAAAAATCTTTGGTAAAGAGAGAGCAATTCAACCGATACGTACCGATAATC
>JBCECD010000159.1:0-5093 GCA_039206745.1 Bdellovibrio sp.
CCGGTGCGGCGGCGATCACGTCGGGCTTCGGCACCAGCAGATTGGGATGCACAACTTTGTCCACCAAGCCACTCTTTAAAGCCTTCTTGGCATTCACAGACTTACCAGCCAGGATGATATCCAGGGCCGCTTGCAAGCCGATCACGCGCGGCAGACGTTGGGTCCCACCGAAGCCAGGCAGAATTCCCAATTGAATTTCCGGCAAACCGATTTTGGTCGAAGAATCATCGGAAGCAACCCGGTAATCGCAAGCCAAGATGAACTCACACCCGCCACCCATGCAAGCCCCATGAACCGCCGCGAAGGTCGGCATGGGCAGATCTTCCACACTGTTCATGATCTCCTGACCCCCTTTGACGGCAGCGTCGAACTGATCTTTGGTGGTCATGCTTTTGATTTCGTCGATATCAGCACCGGCGATAAAGATTTTGGGCTTGTTCGATTTAAAAACAACCGCGCGGAAGTTGGACTTGTGCAACTCCCCGACAACTTCCTTGAGTCTCATCATCACGGGCGTGGAGAATTTATTTACTTTCTCACCGACCAGATCAAACTCAACCACTGCAATATCACCGTGAGGAACTACCTTGATGCTTTCCTGGATGCTCATACTCATTACCCCTCATTCTCTAAAATCATGGCGCCGCCTTGGCCCCCACCGATACACAATGTCGCCAGACCGTGTTGCACATTCCGACGTTTCATCTCTTTTGCCAAAGTCAGGACGATGCGAGTTCCCGTCGCTCCCACAGGGTGACCTAAAGCAATCGCGCCGCCGTTGACATTCAAGATCTCATCGCGGATCTCTCCCACTTTACTATTTAAGCCCAACTTTTCTTTGGCAAAGGAGTCTGAATCCATTGCCTTTTGGCAGGCCATCACCTGCGCGGCAAAAGCCTCATTCAATTCAACAAGGCCGATGTCCTTCAATGACAATCCCGCACGGCGCAGGGCCAAGGGGGTCGCATAAGCCGGTCCCAATCCCATGCGCTCCGGCTCCAAACCAGCAAAGCCATAAGAGCGGATCACCGCAAGAGGCTTGTAGCCGAAGGCTTCCGCTTTTTCTCGTGACATCAGGAGCACCATCGCCGCTCCATCTGTGATCGGGCAAGAGTTTCCAGCTGTGATCGAACCCGTCGTCTTATCGAAGAAAGGCTTCAACTTCGCCAAAGCCTCCATCGTCTGATTATCACGCGGTCCGATATCTTCAGAAACCACCTCTTTGTAGTCAGGTGCGAGGTAGACAGGAGTGATCTCCTCTTTCATACGCCCTTCTTTGGTGGCCTTCGAGGCCAGTTGATGCGAGCGCAGAGCAAAACGATCTTGAGCTTCGCGAGACAGACCCCATTCTTTCGCCAGAATTTCAGCGGTCTGTCCCATATTGATGCCAACAAAGGGATCTGTCAGTCCCAACATCACAGATATCTGCGGGAAGTAATCGTCTTTCATATTGCCTTGAAGCAAAGCTTTGATTTGATTGACGTCAGCTTTGAAAAGCTTCCATAAAAGAGGCAGAGCCTGTTTGGGACCTTTGGCTGCAAAGAGTTTTTCATAGATATCCTGGAATTTTTTAGGCAGCAATGTCGGCATTTGCGACATGCTTTCAGTGCCTCCAGCCAAAACAATGTTCATAGTGCCTGACTTGATTTTTTCAAAACCGTTGGAGATGGATTCCATTGCGGAAGCACAATTGCGATGAACAGTGTAAGCAGAAGTTTTCAAAGGAATACCGGCATTCAATGCCACCACACGAGAGATGTTCACGGCATCCGCAGGATTGCCCGTATTGCCGATAATAACTTCATCGACCTCGTTCACATCCAAATTTGTTTGAGCAATTAATTGCTTCAAAGCGACCTTCCCTAAATCGGCAGGGTGAACGCCTTTTAACTTTGTTCCTGCTTTGGCCAAGGGAGTGCGCACCCCCTCAACAAGAACAACATCACGTGGTGATTTCATGAGCATCTCCTTAGTTGTATAAGCTATTAAAATCCTATGCCTTTTCGGTTCGACCACCAAATACAAAGAGTATTTATTTAAGGTAATTTTAAGATAATGTTTTGCGTCAAGCCGAGCCTCCTTGCGATGACACTTCATACCCCCGACCATTGACCCTCCCCTTGCGGGTCTGTAGAGTAAGAACACTCTCACAAGAACTGGCTGTAAGCCCTTGAAATGGTTTTAAAAAAAGGAGTCCCTTTGGACACAAAAGCAGAGACAAAAGGAAATAACACTGCCAACTTCGACCAGGAAGCTTTGATTTATCATCAACAGGGAAAACCGGGAAAAATTGAAGTCATCTCCTCCAAACCCTGTGCTACGGAAAAAGATCTTTCTCTTGCTTACTCCCCGGGCGTGGCCGCTCCCTGCAAAGCCATCGCCAAGGACCCCGCAAAAGTTTATGACTACACGGCCAAGGGCAATCTGGTCGCGGTGATCTCCAATGGAACAGCGGTTCTCGGACTCGGCAACATTGGACCTGCTGCGGGCAAGCCCGTGATGGAAGGCAAAGGTATTCTCTTCAAGCAGTTTGCAGGTATTGATGTTTTCGACATTGAAGTCGCAGCTTCTGATGTCGACACCTTTTGCAATGCTGTTCGCGTACTCGAACCCACCTTCGGCGGAATCAATCTCGAAGATATCAAAGCGCCCGAGTGCTTTGATATTGAAGAGCGTCTGAAAAAAGAAATGAAGATCCCGGTTTTTCATGACGATCAACATGGAACGGCGATTGTCTCAGGGGCCGCTCTTTTAAATGCCTGCTCGATCACCCAACGTAGAATGGAAGATATCCGTATTGTTGTGAATGGTGCCGGCGCTTCAGCCAATTCTTGCGCGAAAATCTTTATCGCCCTGGGGGCTCGCCGTGAAAATATCATTATGTGCGACTCCCAAGGTGTGATCTACAAAGGTCGCACTGCGGGCATGAACAAATATAAAGAATATTTTGCCGCAGACACGGAGACCCGCACACTGACTGAAGCTCTCAAGGGAGCCGATGTCTTCGTCGGCCTCTCTGTTGCCGGAGCTTTAACAGCCGAGATGTTAAAAGACATGGCGCCAAATCCTATTATCTTTGCCATGGCCAACCCTGAACCAGAAATCACTCCTGACAAAGCCCGGACCGCGCGCCCCGATGCGATCATTGCCACGGGACGTTCAGATTATCCCAACCAGGTTAACAACGTCTTGGGTTTCCCGTCCATCTTCCGTGGCGCTTTGGACACTCGCTCCACACAAATCAATGAAGAGATGAAGTTGGCTGCCGTTCACGCTTTGGCCACCCTGGCCCGTGAAGATGTTCCCGATCGCGTTTCCGCCACTTACGGTGGTAAAAGTTTTAAATTCGGTCGTGAGTATTTGATTCCCAAACCTTTCGACACCCGTGTTCTCCTGCGCGTGGCACCGGCTGTTGCCAAAGCCGCGATGGATTCCGGTGTGGCGACCAAAGCTATCGAGGACTGGGAGGCTTACCGAGAAAACCTGGAAGCTCTGCAGGGCCCCTCCAAAGTTTTCATCCGCTCGGCCATCAACCGGGTTCGCCACAACTCCATGAGTAACGGAGGAGAACTGCCCAAGATCGTTTTCCCGGAAGGCACCAGCACTAAAATCCTCAAAGCTCTGTCGACCTTGGTCGAAGAGAGAATCTGCCAACCTATTTTGTTGGGCTATCCTGACCGTGTGAAAGAGAAGATTCAGACTCTGGATATTCCATCACTAAGGGAAGTTCCTATCATTCACCCTTCGACTTACCCAAAATACTATTCTTACGTGGAAAAACTCTATGCTCTTCGTCAGCGCAAAGGTGTGAACCTGCGTGAGGCTGAGCGCCTGATGGCAGATCCCAATTACTTCGCGGCGATGATGGTGCATATGGGTGAGGCTGATGGCATGGTCACTGGCTCTTCTATCAACTACGCGGATGCGGTTCGTCCGATTCTTCAAACCATTGGCGTTTATCAGAATGCCGTTCCTGCCGGTTTGAATATCATTCTGCTGGAAGACAAATTTCTGGTTCTGGCTGATACCACAGTGAATCTCAATCCCACAGCGGAACAATGTGCTCAAATTGCCTTGCAAGCAGCCAACATCGTTGAATACTTTGGCATCGAACCCCGCGTGGCGATGCTGAGTTATTCCAACTTCAGCGGCAGCTCTGGCACCCCCGCTAAAATGAAAAAAGCAGCGGAAATTCTGCGCGAGATGCGCCCGGAAATGATTGTCGAGGGCGACATGCAGGCAGACACCGCCGTCAACTCTGAGATCATGGAAAGACTTTTCCCCTTTTCAGAACTCAAAGGCGGAGCCAATGTGCTGGTGTTCCCCAATCTGGAATCTTCCAATATCACTTACAAACTGATCCAGCAGATCGGCAAAGTGGAAGTGATCGGACCTTTCCTGATCGGCGTGCGCCGCTCGGCCAATGTGCTACAGAGAACGACAACGGTGGACGGCATCGTCAACTCCGTGGTGTTCACAGCTCTCGAAGCACAATTTATTAAAGAAGTTCTTAAGAGTCGTCAGTCTTAGTCTTGGAGCGCGTAACAAAATGACTCCCGTCGAGGCCGGAATAAAAAAGGCGTCCTTTATGGACGTCGCACAAACCGACCGACTATTACGCGCTCTTATTTAAGGATCTGCTCGGAAGAGACTATCTCATTCAGGGCAGACAGTCTTTAGTCCGGCTTCCCAACAAAAATTTAACTTTGGCCCCTTCTACCCCTGTGGTACAATCAAGACAAAGGTAAGGGAGGTTGCACTCTTTGACTCAACAAGCCCACGTCACAACACAAGATAGAGCGATCGTCATCGGTGTCGGACTCAAATCCGAACCTCTCAATGAAATCAAAGAAAATCTGCTGGAATTGGAAGAACTCGTCACCGCTGCCGGCGGCGAAGTTGTCGGTTCTTTGATTCAGGTCCTGCCACAGTGGAACCCGGCTACCCTTATCGGCACAGGAAAAGTGGAGGAAGTGGCGGAAATGGTTCGCGACAGTGGAGCCAATATTGTCGTGATGGACCACCAGCTTTCCGGAGTTCAACAGCGGAACTTAGCACAAATTGTGAAAGTGCGCGTGATCGACCGCAATCAA
>JBCECD010000160.1:0-5049 GCA_039206745.1 Bdellovibrio sp.
GCTCATCATAGATCAAGATTTCTGGATCTAGGGCGAGAGCCCGAGCTAGACCTGTGCGCTTTTGCATCCCGCCACTGATTTGACTGGGTAATTTATGAAAATGTTTAGACTCCAAACCAACCTGTGTGAGCTTTTCCTCCGCGATCCGCAGAACCTGACTTTCTTTGAGATCCCGACGATGCTCAAACAAAGGAAAGCACACATTTTCCATCACCGTCATATCATCGAACAGCGCCGCCGACTGAAAAAGCACTCCAAACTTGCAGCGAAACTGGGTCAACTCATTTGGCGACAAGCTCGCCATATTCGTGCCCAAAACTTCCACCACCCCTGAAGTCGGTTGAAAAAGTCCCAACAGATGTTTGAGCATCACGCTTTTACCGGTTCCGGAAAAACCAATAATCGCAGTAAGGCTTCCTTTGGGAATTTCCAAATCAATTCCCTTCAAGACAAATTCTTTGCCACCATCAAATGATTTTTTCACATCTCGCAGTGAAACCGCTGATCCACTCTTCATCATGTGATCCCCATGATATTGTAATAAAAGCGAATCAAGTTCGTCGCAAAGTAATCGAGAATAATAATTCCCACCATGCTTTGCACCACTCCCTGATTCGTGGCATCGCCCACACCTTTGGCGCCCCCTGTGGTATTAAAGCCGCGATAAGTGCAAATCACCGCAAAGTACACTCCGAAAATCATGCCTTTAAAAAGACCTTCATTGATATGCTTCACTTCAATAAAGTCCGCGATCTTCTGCCAAAACACCGCTTCATCGAGAGAGACCAATTTTACACACAGAAAGTAACTGCCCAGCATCGCCACAAAGTCGAAAACCGCAACCAGCAATGGCATGCAAATCACCGCAGCCACCATTCGCGGCGCAATCAGATATTGCTTGGTGTTCACACCCATCACATCCAAAGCGTCGATCTGCTCATTCACTCGCATCGTGCCCAGACGAGCTGCCATGGCACCACCGGCGCGAGCGGCAACAATCAAACCGGTCAAAACCGGGCCCAGCTCCCGCGCGATACCTAAAGCCACAGTCGGACCGACCATGTTCACAGCATTGAACAGCTTAAATCCCAAATAGAGTTGGAAGGACAAGGCCAATCCCGTGAAAACCCCGGTCAGACAAATGATGCCAACAGATTGATTGCCGATGAATTCCATGTGGCGAATGACCTCAGGAAAACGCGAAGGTTTGGCAAAGATCAACCGCAGACTCTCGGTAAAAAAGAGCGCAATCTTGCCGGTCTCACCGATGGCTGTCTGAATGGTTTTTAAAACCCATCCTCCCAAATCAGCCGTCCATTTAAAAACACTGTGAGCAATGGTCACTAAGGTCCCCCGATTTCAGCGCTAATAAATTCCGCATCCTGTCCCACATAAACCCGAGGCACTCGCTCGCCAACACTGGTCAACATCTCCCAGGTGATACTTTGAGCTCTGTGCGCCAGTTCTTCCGCAGAGAGAAAGTTTCCCTGCGAATCATAACCAAATAACACAACCTCTTGATCACGGAAAGCCTCCAGAGATTGTCCCTGCACCACCTCTGTCACATCCACCATCAAATAGTCCATACACACCGTGCCTACGACAGGAACCCTTTGCCCTGCAAATAAAACAAAAGCCTGATTGGACAAAATGCGATGATAGCCGTCGGCATAGCCAATCGGCACCACGGCGATCGTCGACTCCCGCGGTGCCGTCCAACGCCCTCCATAGGAAACCGTCTCCCCCGGTTGCAAAACGCGATAGCTTCCGACCTGAGACTTTAAACTCATCACAGGTTTTAAACCCAAAGGATTTGCTTGATCACGAGGATCATAACCGTAAATCATCAAACCGGGACGCCAGCCCCAATTCTGCAAACGCAAAGGATGAGAGCTGGATGTCGTGGACTGCTCTAATAAACTCACAATCCCGGCACTGTTCAGAGCATGGCAAAAGACATTAAATGGCTTGAAGGCCTGATGTGCCTCATGCAACCTGCGCAACTGAAGCGCGCTTTGTCCAGCATCAGAAACCGCATCTTCGCCGTTAAAAAGATGAGTCACTAAAGCCTGTAAACGAATTTTCTTATTCTGCCAAAGACGTTGAAACAGAGCCGGAGCTTCTTCAGGACGAAAACCCAAACGATTCATTCCCGTATCAAATTTCAGATGAATGCCAACAGGATTTGTCGCCACCGCCTCGAGATGTTCAATCTGCTCCCAAGTGCTCACCACCGGAGTCATCTGATATTGCAAAATTTTTTCTGCTCCGGGACGATCAAAACCCCGGAATACCAGGATCTCCGCTTTGACTCCGAAATGGCGCAGGCGCAGACCTTCTTCAATCAGACACACACCCAAATGACGAATGCCCAACTTTTCCAAAAACCGCGCCAACTCCACATCGCCATGACCATAGGCATTTGCCTTCACCATCGGACACAAAAAAGGCGGCTGCGGTGAAGCTGCCTGCAACAGCTGAATATTGTGCGCCAGGTGGTCTAAGTTGATCTCGGCAAAGGTCCTTCGGTACATTTCCATCTTCGCCTCTATTCCACCGGTATGGCAAATTCAGGTTGATGGGAATCCGGAGCCTTGTACAAACAGATTTTATTACCACCTTTATCAGCAATATGCTGTAAAGCTTTTGAAGCCGTCTCATCCAAAGTCTTCGCTGATTCACACAGCGAAGGATATTCACTGATCCCTAAACTGACCGAGACCTTCATTCCATTTTCCACGAACGAAGCGCCCTCGATAATCCGACGCAATCTCTCCGCACGCAGAGCCGCCCCTTTTTTCGAGCAATGAGGCAAAATCAAGGCGATCTCATTCATACCCGTGCGACAAGTGACATCATTAGTTCGACTGGTCTTGGTCACAATACTGGCAACAGCTTTTAAAATTTCATCACGTGTTGCCTCTCCTAAGGAAGATTCAATCTCATAAAAATCATCCATCGCCATTTTCACTACAGCGACCGGTTGCGTGAGGCGGCGCGCTCGCGACACTTCCTCGTTCAGGACTTTAAAATAATAATTGCG
The DNA here is from genome assembly GCA_039206745.1 of Bdellovibrio sp. Lineage (GTDB taxonomy): Bacteria > Bdellovibrionota > Bdellovibrionia > Bdellovibrionales > Bdellovibrionaceae > Bdellovibrio. The sequence continues at coordinate 3,044 of JBCECD010000160.1, forward strand.
ATTGAAAATCTCTGTGACAAAATCCTGCACTTCCAGAGAATCAACTTTTTTCTCCAACGCAAAATGCGAGTAACACAGAGACAAGAGCGAGAACTCTTCATGCATGACGCTCATCTCTGCATCAGAGATCAAACCTGAATAGACAAAGACGCCATCCAGAGCATTGTGGGCATACAGTGGTAAAACCTTGGGGGGTTTTAATTGAAAGGCTTGAGTCAACATCTCGGAAAAGCGCAAAGGCAAAAAGCCCATCGTCAACTGCGAGCCCAACTCCTTCATATCCGCGCTGTCCATCTGCACACCCACACCTTGGATCTCCGCTGCGGAGACACCGTGAGCATGAGTCGCGACAAAAGAACGCACAGAGGGCAAAAATTTAAAGAACAAACACAGATGGCGAGGAATATAATCCAAAAACTTTTGAATCAAATCCTCTTTGCTTTGAGCCGTGCGATAATCCGCAATCCGTGTCGACAAAGAGGGGCCTGACGACGATGCCCATGCAGACGAAGGAGCCAAGACCGGAGCTGCCTCCACCGGTGCCTGCTTCATCCCCTCCACCTTCTCCTCGACTTTATTCAACTCATCGAAGAGCTGTTCATTTTGATAAGTCAGATATAACTTCTCACAGGCGCGATCCACCGACCATACAATGCGCGACTCCAAAGAGGCGCCTTCCTCGTTGATAACGTCGACGAAACCATAGTCATTGTATTGAGCCAGGATATCAAACTGCGAAGAGGCCGATACAGCTATAAACTTGATGTCTTCATTCGTGCCCTGAACCAGTTGTACAAAATCATTCAGAGATCCTGACAAAGAAGATGTCGTGAACACAAGCAAATGAGGGGGATTCTCTTTCAAGCGCTCAGCGAACATCTGCGGATCTTGAAAATAATAGGCATCGTACCCAGCTTGCGCCAGATAGACCTTGGCCGATGCACCCAAGTCCACATGGGTGGTGAAGACAAAGACCGTAAACTGAGAACTGTAATCACGAATATTCAACTATCCCCTCTTTTCAGGTCGACGAATTTCCACATGAAAGGCTTCCGTCCGCGATGTCTTCTGCGGCTTTAAACCTTTCGGCGGCGCGATCGCTGGCGCCCCCCACTCCTCCGCCGGCTCATCAGACACCGCCCCCTCTCGAGCCTGCAATTGATTTTCAATCACGACGGTCTTTTCATCCAAACCCTGCACCTGATCCTCTTGCACCTTGATGCTCGGATCAGTGGCATCGTTATCCGGAAACTCCAATAAATTTTCAATGTTCACATCCAATGGAGATGTGGAAGCAGCTTCTTGTACAGGGGCCTCCTCTTCAGCTGTCGGTGCTGGCTCCGAATCGACTCTCAAAGCCAAGCGAGGAACATCTTGCATAACAAAAACATCTTCCACGGATTCCCGGGAAGGTGCCACCGGTGCCGCCATCGGCGCAGGCAGCACAGACTCTTGCGAAGGTTTTTTGAAAGTCACAAACATCTTAGTGCCTTGGCCTCGCTGAGACTCCACTCGCAATTCCGCCTGGTGCTCTTTAAGAATGCCGTAAGCCACGGACAACCCTAACCCCATGTGATTTTGAAATGAGCGTGCTGTGAAGAAGGGATCAAAAATCTTATCCATCTGAGAAGACTCAATGCCTTCCCCGACATCGGCAATATTCAGATGCACACCGTGTTCATCTTCATACAAATCCACAGTGATTTCTTTTTTCACCATGCGCTCCATGGCTTCAACGGAGTTTTGCAGAATATGAGTGAACGCGCGCAAGAGAGCCTCCACATGAAGAGGCAGAGCCGTGGTCTCTTGGAAGTTCTTAACAATTTTCACGCCTTTTTGCGTGAAGAGAGGCTCCATCTCTTTCAGGGCTTTGACCACGGGGCCCTCCAGTTTCATGGTGTTCTTCTCACGCACTTCCTCACCAGCATAACCTAAAAGCTTGTCTAAAACCTGACGAGCACCACGCGTCTCCCGCACGATAGACTCCGCACTCTCCACAATCTCCC
>JBCECD010000161.1:0-5043 GCA_039206745.1 Bdellovibrio sp.
AAGTATTGTTTCTGCGGGGGCAATTCACGATGGAAGACGTTCAGGCCACGGCTTTGATTCTTAAAGTCTATGCCGGAGTTCTGCTTTTCAACTCTTGCAGTCGCATCTGGATGACCTCTTTTTATGCTCGCAAGAACACGTGGTATCCAGCGGTCTGCGTGGCGGTTGGCTTGCTAGTTCATATTGGTCTGGCGCCTGTTTTGATGGCTCGCTGGGAGTTGTTGGGTTTGGTTGGAGCCAGTTTAATAGCCTCTGCGGTGAACGCCACTCTGCTGTTTGTGGGAACGGGTGTGCATGGGTGGGGATGTCGTTTGAAAAATCTTTGGCAGAGTCTGCTTAAGTTTCTGCTGTCGGGAACAGGGCTGATTCTAGTGGTGCAGCTTTATCGAGAGTTGCCGCTGCTTGAATCAAAAAGTCTCAGAGCCGTATTGCTGTTTGTATTGATAACAGGAGCGGCAGCCTGTTATCTAGGCTTAGCCGCTCTGTTGCGCTGTGAAGAAGTCTTTAGAATCCGTCAGTTGTTCCAACGCGAGAGCGGGGCTCGTCCTCTTCGAAAGGAATGATATCCTGAGAAGCGGTTTTGCCAGAGGCTTTTTTCGCAGGAGGTGGCGCCGTCGACTTGGCAGCGGTTTCAACGGGAGGGGCCGCTTTGGAAGTTTTGAATGCCAGAACTCGTGACTCTTGGGATTCTTCTGTTTTGACAGCAGTTTCTTTGTTAGAACCTAAAATAACATCATTCAACTCGAGAGTCAGATTCTGAGCACTGTGAGCCAAAGAGCTGATCTCACTGCTCGTGGCGGCAATTTCTTCGGCTGAAGCCGCATTTGATTGAGAAGATTGATCCAACTGATTCATCGCTTTACCGATTTGTTGAATGCCTGTGGTCTGCTCAGAACTTGCAGCGGCAATTTCATTGTTGAGGTCAGAAACCTTTTTTACAGAGTTGACGATATTGCTGAGAACCGCGCCACTCTTGTCTGCAATCTGACTGCCTTGCCCAATTTGCGCGACAGAGTCCTTGATCAGACCTGTGATATCTTTGGCCGCAGCAGCACTTCTCTGCGCCAAAGCTCGAACTGCTTCAGCTACGACAGCAAAGCCTTTTCCCTGTTCTCCAGCTCGAGCCGCTTCCACAGCTGCATTGAGTGCTAACAGATTTGTTTGGAAGGCAATATCATCAATGACGGAAATGATTTCTTCGATTTTTTTCGAAGACTTGGAGATTTCAGTCATCGACTCAATCAGAGTTTGAATTTCTTGTTCGCCTGTTTCGGCGGCATCTCGTGATGAAGCGGAGAGGGCAGCAGCTTGCTTGGCATTGTCTGAATTCATTTTCACCATGGATGTCATTTCTTCGAGAGCGGCAACAGTTTCTTCGAGAGAGGCTGCGGCCGCAGTGGAAGATTGAGAAAGATTGTTGCCGGCTCCGTTCAATTGCACGACGGCGGCAGCAACCTGTGTATTAGACTCAGAAAGGCGATGGGCGATACTGCCGACAGATTGGCTGATTTTATGTGCCAACCAGAGTAGAATACCGAAGATAGCAAAAGCTGTGACCGCCGTCGTTGTCGCCATCCAGAACTGTGCGCTGTTTGTTGCGACATCGGCTTGGGCATCGTCTCTTAGTGCTGAATCATTGTAATATTTGATGGATGTGGTGGACATGGTGTTGACTATGTTTCCTAATTCCCAAACACGCCCGTTTAACAAATCCAAAACTTCAGCATGAGCTTCAGGAGTTGCCTGGCGAGTGAGGTCCACCACTTTATTTAAGAGAGAGAAATACTCCGCTTTACTTGCCTTGATAGGGTTATATATTTTTTCAGTCTCGACAGAGAAGGGAGTGGACTCATAGGCTGTAAAAGCCTTTTCCATCTCGTCAATGGCTTCATGGGCGTATTTCAAACGCTCTTCGCGTTTTTCAGGGGTGGTCATTGCTAAGGCGGCCCACACCTGATAGCCAAACTTATTTCGTGCTTGGCGCATTTCGCCGAGAGCTTGGATATTGGGAATGATATTTTTGTGCGAGTTTTCCAAAAAGGCCGTGACTGTATTAAGGCCTGACTCGGCAATAGCGAAGATGATGATGGATCCGATAACAGGCAGGAACGCAGAGAAGAGAAGACGGCCTTTTATACCTCGAAACCAAGAGCTTTTGGATGCTGGCGATGCAGATACGGACATATTACACTCCATTGACAAAGCTATGTTAAAAAAAATCCACGTACTGGACACACAGTACATGGATATTTTCGGAGTTTGCCTGTAAAGAGAGGAGTCCGGTTTATTTAACCTCGGCTAAGGAGTTGTAGCTGTCACTGATCTTCTGCTGTCTTTCCACTTCTTTAGACCAGCGTTTCACTTCACCTTGATAACCACGTTGTTTGGATTTCCACTCATTCTCTTCGCTGGCCAGAGAGCGCAATTTTTGCTGGACCTGTTCGTTTTGATCTTTCAGACTTTGTCCGCGGGAGCTCCAGATCTTCTTTTCTTCCTGGAGTTGTCCCAGCTGCAATTGATAATCAGAGATATTGGTTTCTCGTTTCTTTTGATTCTCCCGGATTTTGGCGATGGCTGCTTCCAGCTCCTGGATCTTCATATTCTCCTGATTGTGCTTAGTCTGCTCTTCATTGACCAAGGTCTGAATTTCTTTTTCCTGAGTGGTGATACGAGACATAGACTGATTATTTTCTTCAGCTTGCTGCCAGACTTGTTTTTGTTGGGACTCGACCTGAGACTTGGCTTTGCCCACTTCTACCAGATTGCTGTCCACGGTTTTGAGATTCTTTTCATACTCCTGTAGATTCACTTTGGAGTTGCTCAGGTTGGCCTTGATTCGATCCAAACCATCTTTGGCTGAATTCTGGGCCCACACCGTCGAGGGGAGAGTGACCAGGAGGCTCAGTGTGCAAGTGGTGAGAGTTTTAGTTAGTTTCATCTTGAATCCTTTCTTAATTATTCAGCCAGGCCAGCCACATTTGCTTCTTGCGGACAGACGTTTTTGAGAGAAGAGCGATAGTGACCGACCTCGTCCTCCCAGATTTCACCTTTAAACTTCCAATTCAAACTTTTTTCTTTTTGCACTTTCAATTCCGGGCGTTCTTTCTCATTAATCTCGCCGCCAGCCATTTGATAGCGCAAATGTTCTCCGGCACCGGAGAAGAGTTCATATTGCAGAACTTCATTCTGATCCAAAACCCGGTTCAAGCCGGCCAACATCTCAGTAAAGCGGCTTTGCAGAGCCAAAGAGGCCTGGATGCGCAGAGCTGTTTTTTCTTTATCGATGCGAGCAAGCCCTTGAGTGCGCAGATTCTTGATGGAAACGCGCGCTTTCTTGGCAATGTGCGATTGAATGCGATAGCTCATGAGCTTTTGCTCTGCCACTTGGATTTTCTCCATCACTGCCGGTGAAGGGCTGTCTCCCTTGATGCCTTTTTTAGCTTCAGCCAGATCTTTGTTGGCATCGTTTTGTTTTTTGACCAGATCGCGCTCCATCTTTATGAGGGTCAGAGCAATCCGGTTGAAACGTTGACCTTCATCCTCGTAGTTGTTGATCTGTTTTTGTACGCTCATAAACGCTGGATGACGAGCCAGTTCCACGATAAAAGATCGCGGCAAACCTTCCACTTCTTTGAGGTCAGAGTTTTTGATCCAGTTTTTAACAGTGTCGTAGTAGTTCACGGCCTCTTTACGATTCTTCGTATACTCTTCCAGTTTCTTTTTCCACGGAGAATATTTTTTATTCATCTCACGCAGAACCTGAATACCGTCACCATATTGGCACAGGTTGAGGTAACCCACCGTGCGCACGACATAGGATTCAGGGGAGAAAGCGTTTTTGAAGAAATCCGTATGCAGAGAGAACATATTCCCTGCTGCCCCTTCATAGTCTTCGCCTAAAATCTGTGTCCAGGCGCTTTCCACCATGGCTTGCAGCCACAGAGGGCTGGCTTTATCGACTTTCAGGTAAGATTGGAAGGCGGTTTTATAATCACTCTTTTGAAATTGCATGCGCGCCAGGGTCAGAGCTCCGATAGAGCGCAAAGGAGATGTTCTGTTGCCGTCAGTGACCTTCATCAGGCGGTCCAACTGAATGACAGCATCATCAATTTTACCTTGGCGGTAGTTGAACAGCGCAGTCAAAAGCAAAGCATCGGGATAGCGGGGAGATTTTTCTGAGATGAAGATCAAAGCATCTTCCATCAATCCCAATTGACCTTTTTCGGAATAGTATTTAGCGCGCGTGATTTGATATTCGTCATTGCGAGTGACATCGAGTTCGTATTTCGCAATAAGGGGATCAATCAGGGCGATATCTGAAATTTCCAGAACATTGATGTGTTTCACCAAGGCTTCAGTGGCTTTCTGTTGCCAGTTTTTATCTTGAGTCTCTTGGGCCACTTGGATCATGTAGTGACGGAACTCCGAGTTGAGTCCCAACCCCTTTGCTGTCAAAGCATAGTGGTAGAGAGATTCAATGCGATGTTTTGGATCTTGCATCAATTCAGCGAAAAGACCCATCGCGAGTTCATAATTTTTTTGCACCTCCAAGAAGATCAGAGCTTGGAGCAGTTTATAATCGTTCGGTTCCATCTCATCCATTTTTGCCAAAGCCACCAGAGGATCTTGAGTTACCGGCGCAGGCACAGGATTGAGAACTTTCACATCCGGAATTTTATTAAAGGCATCGGGGCGAGTGACCACCTTAGCTCCTTCCACTGCGACATTGTAAGGACGCAGCTGGAATTCCCAGACGGGGAGAGAGGGGTGACGGCGCACGGGACTCAAGCTGAGATCGCGTGAGGCGGGGAGTCGCAGGGGAGATAAAGTGGAAGCGACCACTTCTCTTTCTGTTCCCAGATCGAGGAGCGGAATATTCTTCACTTTGAAGACTTCTACTTTCCCGTTCACGGTCTTCTTCTGATAGACCTCGAAAGTGGGCACCAGGCTGCTTTTCACTTTTAAAGCAGCGTCTGCGGAGCGGCCTGAGTTTTTAACTGTCAAAGCGGAGTCGGCCCAGGCCGATCCGCAGAACAGTGGAAT
>JBCECD010000162.1:0-5038 GCA_039206745.1 Bdellovibrio sp.
TTTTTAAGATTGACGATAGGTTGATAGAAGAGCTCGAACTCTTTATTTTGAAAGGCTTGAAAGATCTGATTTTCGAGTTTGATCTGTTCGAGAGCGCTTTCTGTGCTGTCTGCGCCAGCTCCGGAGTTGTCCATTTCGGGCTCACCGATTTCGCCGCTATCGAGAAGGCCGGAATTTTTTCGGCGCAGTCTCTTGAGAAGAACGCGCACGAGGAGTTGCACCACTTTGTCGGCGGTGGCCAAGCGCTCTAAAACCTGTTGTTTGGTCACAATAGCCAGGCGCACGTCTTCAAGGGCGCGCACCGAAGCCGAGCGGTTCAGTGAATCAATCAAGGCCATCTCGCCGAAAATCTCCCCTTCGCCAAGGATATTGAGAGGAATCTCTTCCGTATCCTTGTTGAGGTAGACGAGAACGCGGCCTTTTTCGATAATATAAGCACAATCTCCGGCATCGCCTTCGTTAAAAATAATCTGATCTTTGTGAATGTTGACGGACTGAGCTGCTGAATTCATAGACTTTTATTTTAGGGTCGGGAACGCAGGTCAGACAAGTCCAGCTGATTCATTTGATTCAATTTCCATCCGGAAAAATCAGGCTGTGCAAGAATCGAAAAATGAATGGGGCCGAGTGGAATGATCAGGTGATGTTGCAACAGCCATTCTGTTCCCCGAAGGCACCACTTTTCTTGTTCTTTTTTTGACGAAGCTTTGGCAAGGGAAACGAGGAATTTCTCGTATTGAGGATCGCGCAGCTGAATATAATTTTCCGGGCTGTTGGGAGCGAAGGTTTCCAAGGCTGCGAGACAAGTAGGGCGATCTGGCGAGACGCCTTTACGGAACAGCGCTGGCGTTCTTTGCTGCAACTGTTGTAGGAAGATCTTATTCTCTTTGACTTCGAGTGATACGTTCAGGCCGGCATGCTTTCGCCATTGGCTTTGCATCCACTCCGTGGCGCGTTTGTGATCTTCACCACCAAGAGCTGAAAAGAGAAAGGTGTAGGACGAAGAGTTCTTTTTAAGTGGTGGAATTTTCTTAAGATCAAAGTCAACACAAGGCGCTTTCATGGGAAACCAGGAGTCGGGAAGGCCGATGCAGCCAGGGCGTCCCTCGGAGAAAAAGATCTTCTGCAGTTCTTCATATTGAAGAGAATATGTGAGAGCTTTGCGGACATCTTCGTGTGCTTTGAGCTCAGGGCCAAAGCCGAGATAATCCATGCGGAGCATGGGAATCCAGTGAAAGTCAGGGCGTTCTTTATAGCGCGTGATAAACAGAGTGGGCAGGCGTCGTAAAAACTGCAATTCTTTTTTTTCATAGAGCTGCAAAGCGGTGGTGTCTTCTTCGACAAAGACAAATTCAACAGCCGGGCGCGAAGAGAATCCGCCAGGATAGGATGAGTTGGACTCCAGCAAAATGTTCTGTCCCGGTTTACGGGATTTGATTTTATAAGGACCGGAAAAGGCGGAGAGATCTTTTTTAGTGGGGGCCAATGTGGTCAGGCTGAGATGATATTCAAACTCTCGAAAAGGAGTGTTTTCCTCGAACTCAAACCGCAAAGTGCGGTTGTCCAAAGCCTGCACTCCGAGTTTCTCCGGAGGCAGAGCGCCCTTGTAAATATCTTCAGCGTGGAGAATCCAGAACAGAAGATCAGCACGGGGGATGGCCTGAGTCGGTGTGAGGATTTTCTGATAAGTCTGTATAAAGTCCCGGGCGGTTAGCGCAGAGCCGTCACTCCATTTTAGATCTTTTTTAAGGGTGCACAGCAGATATTTTCTCTGCCACAGACACTTTTCACCAAGATCAGGGACCAGGCCACGCTCGTTATCGTAAAAAAAAATATTGCGATAGAGATTCCCCAGTAAATAACTGGCCGAGGAGGTTCGCTGCTTGTTGGGATCTAAATGAGAAGGTTCTTGACTGAGATGGAGGCGGAAAACTTTTTCGGAGGCCTCGGTCGAGGCTCCGAAAAAGCTGATTATGAATAAAAAAACAAGCAGACGAAAATCTATTTGTCCAACTCCATTTTGGCAATGGTTTGCAATTGCATATTAGTGGTCCCTTCGTAGATCTGACCGATTTTAGCATCGCGCCAGAATTTTTCGACTGGGTATTCCTTAGTGAAACCATTTCCGCCGAAGAGGTCAATAGCTTTAGAGGTGATTTTCTCAGCAGCGCGAGAAGCGTAGAGTTTAGCCATAGCCGCAGACTCAATGAAGTCTTGACCTGCATCTTTCAAGCGAGCCGCATTGTAAACCATCAAGCGAGCCGCTTCGAGCTCTGTGCGCATTTCAGCCAGTTGGAATTGAAGGCCCTGGAAGTGAGCGATAGGCTTGCCGAACTGTTCACGACCTTTGATATAATTCAAAGCCGCTTCGTAAGCGCCCTGGGCAATACCGATCATTTGCGCGCCGATACCAATACGGCCTTCGTTCAATGTTTCGATAGCAATTTTATAGCCTTTGCCGACTTCGCCCAGAACATTGCTTTTTGGAACTTCACAGTTTTCGAATAACAGTTCGCAAGTGGAGGAGGCGCGGATGCCTAATTTATCTTCTTTCTTGCCGACTTTAAATCCGGGGAAGGATTTTTCGACGATGAAAGCGGTGATCCCTTTGTAACCTTTGCTTGGGTCAATGTTGGCGAAAACGATGAACACATTGGCTTCTTTACCATTGGTGATCCACAGTTTTGAACCATTCAAAATGAATTTGTCCCCTTTATCTTCTGCTTTCAGTTTCAAGGCGAAAGCATCGGAGCCAGAAGAGGATTCGGAAAGAGCATAAGCTCCGACCCATTCAGAGGCCATTTTGCTCAGGTATTTTTCTTTTTGAGCTTCAGTACCCCATTTTAAAAAAGCATTGGTGGTCAAAGTGTTTTGCACATCCACGAGAACGGAAACAGAGCCATCAACGCGACCGATTTCCTCAACAGCCAGACAGGCCAGGGTGAAGGTCGAGCCGGCGCCGCCCCATTTGTCAGGGGTTTCGATGCCCATCAAGCCCATTTCGAAAAGTTTTTTTAAAAGCTCAGGATTGAGCTCCGCTTTTTCGTCCATGTGATTGACGAGAGGTTTGATTTCAGATTCAGCAAAAGAGCGAACGGCATCGCGAAAGGCCGTCTCGTCTTCAGATAGCATAGTCAGCGCAGGACGTGCTTGATTTAAGTCAGACATATTCTCTCCCTTTGTTAAAGCCCTGCTAAAGTATCTGGTTCGCTCCGTTTATTCAAGAGGCGTTCGTATGCGAGAGAGGGTGGAAAAGATAAGAGCCTTTCTCTTAACGAGATGTGTTACAATAAATGCACTTTAACTGGGCAGGTCTGGGCGAAGACTGGACAAGAGTCTGGGTGTGATTTAGCGTGAGGTGATATGGATTTAATCGAAATTGGCGCAAAAGTTGGCATTTATTTTATTCCGTTTCTTTTTGCACTCTGCTTTCATGAGTACGCCCATGGTTGGGTGGCTCGACGACGAGGTGATAACACAGCGGAGATGATGGGTCGCCTGACCATGAATCCGATAGCGCACATGGATCTCATTGGGACGGTGATTCTGCCGTTGGTTTCAATCGTCTTGGCAACACCTATTTTTTTTGGTTGGGCCAAGCCGGTTCCGGTGAACACACGCAATTTAAAAAATCCCCGTGTGGATATGTTCTGGATTGCTTTGGCGGGTCCGCTTTCGAATATTTTACTGGCTTTTATCGGTTCGGTTTTAATTGCGATGGTCGCGAAATACTTTATCGCGGCGACGTATGCGAGCGGCTTTATTGAAATCTTGAAAACCTTTATTATCACCAATTTATTTTTGGCTTTCTTTAATCTTTTACCTCTGCATCCTTTGGATGGCGGTAAAGTATTGGCGCGTTTTCTGCCTGCGAATCTCAATTATAAATTGGAACAGCATGAGCATATAACGAGCATGATTTTGATGGCTTTGGTGCTGACGGGAGCTTTGCGTATTCTCGCGATCCCGGTTTTTTGGAGTTATAACGGCCTGGTGTCGTGGGCTCTGGGCGGCTTTGGTATATGATCGCTTGCTTGCAAAGGACGCCAGTTTCTCTGCCTGCAACGGAGTGTCGAAAAAATATTCTGATGGTATCTAAAATAGAAAAAGAATTGTTGAATAATCCAACTCAGCTTGATTCAATCATCGACGCGGAATAAGCAGCTGTGAAATGGGAGAGGGGACCTATTCTTCATGAGTATTACAGTTCAATTGCCCAAATTTGAGGGCCCTTTAGGCTTGCTTCTTTATTTAATTCGTAAAGAAGAGATGGATATCATGGACATCAAGATCCATGAGATCACCAAGCAATATTTAGAATATATCAAACTGATGAAAGAGTTGGATCTCGAAGTCGCCGGTGAATTTGTGGCGATGGCTTCAACTTTGATTCAGATCAAATCACGCATGCTTTTGCCTCAGTACAATGAGCAGGGTGAGATTGTCGAATCTGAAGATCCGCGTAAAGAATTGGTGCAAAAACTTCTCGAGTACCAAAAGTACCAGGAGGCCTCCAAGCTTCTTTACGAGCGCCCTCTAGTGGGTCGCGATGTGTGGTTGCGGGGTGTGCGTGAGTCCTTGGATCAAAAAGAGGAAGAGATTATTTTGGAAGAGAACGCCTTGTTTTCTTTGATCTCCAGCTATCGCCGTATGTTGCGTGCGGTGAAGAAAAAAATCCATCAGGTGACGGCCAAGGCGCAATCTATTGCCAGCCGTGTTTTGGAAATCAAAGACCTTTTGGTGGTTGGTAAGAAAGTCACTTTGATGGAGCTGGTCAGTGCAACGGAAGACCGAGCTCGTCAGGCGTTGATCACATTCTTGTCGCTATTAGAGCTGGGCAAGATGGGGTTTGTTGGTCTGTATCAGTCAGAGCCTTACTCTGATATCTGGATTGATCCGAAAAAGAATATCGAGACAGACGTTTTGTCGCGGGTGGAGGAGTACGACTCCATGCGAGCGGATGAAGTGGCGGCGCAGATGATGACAGACGCGCAAAAAATCCAAGAAGATGAGGATTTCATTTTAGAAGATGCTGAAG
>JBCECD010000163.1:0-5010 GCA_039206745.1 Bdellovibrio sp.
ATCGAAGATCGGCTGCATCCAAGGATTTAATTTTTGCTCAATGTCACCTGGCAGATAACCGATATCTCGCCCCATCGGGAAAATCGGGCGCGAGACCAACAGACGTTGGAATTGACCTTGATCCAAAGTTTTGTGCAATCCTGCGGCAATGGCCAACAGAGTTTTTCCTGTTCCTGCTTTACCCACTAGGGACACAAATAAAACTTCATCATTTAAAAGACAATCCAAAGCAAAAGCCTGCTCTACGTTTCTGGCGTGAATACCCCAAATGGAATCTGCCGCCTGCATCAACGGCACAATAGCTTTTTCAGCAAAACTGTAGCGTCCAATTGCGGAGTGATTCGGATTTGCTGTGTCTTTCATAATCACATACTGATTGGCATACAACTTCATATCCGTCACAAATTTTTTCTCGCGATAGAAAGAGTCGATCTGTTCTGGAGTCACGGCAATCTCTTGATAGCCCTCGTAGAGGTCATCTTGGGAGATATCAGAAGTTTCGTAGTCTTTGGCATAGATGCCATAGACATCAGCTTTAATACGCAGGTTGATGTCTTTAGTGATCAGCTCCACTTTGTAACGAGGATGCTGCTTTTGCAAAGCAAGAGCCGTATTCAAAATACGATTGTCTGCTTTTTGGTGATCCAACTCACTCGGCATTCCCGCCAGCATCAAGTCGGTATTGATATAGACCATGCTTTCGGAGTTATCAATTTGCACACCACTTGCGAGAGAGCCCTTGGCGCGCAGAACGTCGATAAACCGACTGAACTGACGGGCATTTCGTCCATTCTCGCCCTGATCTCTTTTAAAACGGTCCACTTCTTCAATGACGGAGATAGGAATATGCACATCCGCTTCTCCAAACCGTAAAATAGCCTGAGCATCAAAAAGAATAACATTGGTATCTACTACAATTTTTCTGCGTTTCGATTTGCTCAAAGGACATCCCTTCCGTAGTTTTTGTCCGTTCCCTGCATAAATTGCAGCAAATTGCAGGACTAAAGTCTACGGAAAAGGACTGACTCAAAAATAATCTTAAGAAATGTTGGAGACTAAGACATCTCCATGATCTGTGCGCAGGCTGGCACTGACATTCTCGATGAACTTCACAAAATGATGGAGCGCAACATCATTCATAGTACCTTTAACAAAATTAGCTCCATGGCGAACCACCCCGTCGCTCTCGATAGCACGGTTGTTTTTGATTCGAATAGTAAACGGAAAATAGGTGGAGTGATTCAAATAAACTCGCATTGCAATCTCTTCCCCTTCGGAGAAGCCACCCTCATTCAACTCCAAATCGAACGCCATCCCATTCTCTGAAATATCATAGAGAGCCACTTTCATCAGACCCTTTTCAGGTAGAACCACGAAGGCACCCACGAATTCAGTCAGAATAGTTCGCTTCACATCGCGGCGGTCGCGACTGAGAATCTCTTGACGAACTTCAGTGATATCAAGGACCTCGGCCTTTTCATCAACAACCTCTTGCTCCAACCCATTATGAGCCTTCAGGCGCGTCGTGATATCAAGAATTTTCCCCATTTTTTCCCCCTGTAACCTTTCTCTTATCGGCAAAAAATGTTTCAACTTTAGGCGTTGAAAAAAGGACCAATATGTCGACTCACTTTGAGACAAATTATCCATAGCCCAAACGATGAGTCTTGTTTATGATGGGCCCATGCCAGTGATTCGCGCCATTCTATTTAGTTCCTTCTTTCACTTTCTCCTCATTGGGTTGGTGATATGGCTCGTTCCTAAACTGGATCTGGAACCCACCCAGACTATTGAAGTGGCTCTCTATCCGGAAGGCCAGATCCTGGAAGCTCTCACTCCTAAAAAGCAACAGGTCGTGCGGCAGGCCCTGGTTCCAGACAAACTGAAAGCCCCTGAAGATGAATCCCTGGCACGCTTTCTTTCAGAACAAAAACAGCGCGTGCGAGAAGAGACGCGAGCCCGCCAAACCGGCATGACAGCAAATCGCAATAATCAGGAGGGCCCTTCACACTCCACACCCCCGACCCCTACCACCCTCACCGCCGAACAACAAAAATCCTCTGATGACATTTCTGATGATGGCTATCGCACAGTGGATATCACCAAAGATTTGCAAGAGATGAATCGCTTCAACCAGGGTTTTTCCACTGTCGGCGAAAACATGCCGCGTGATATGAAGATCGGATCCTTCACCGCTCTCAATACGGACCGCTATCTGTTCTATACTTTTTATGCTCGCATGGAGGAGTTGGTTCGTTATCGTTGGGAAAGCCGCGTGCAACAGGCTATTCATACTTTCGATAGAGTCACACTCGCGGGCACTGGCAACCGCAACTGGGTCACTCATGTTGAATTTCTGCTCGACAAAGAAGGCGTCCTCAAATCAGCTCTGATCATGAAGGAATCTGGCATTCCACCCTTTGATGCCGCAGCCATCAATGCTTTCAAAGAAGCCCGTATTTTTCCGAATCCGCCTCCGGAAATGGTCCAGGACGATGGCTTCATTCACGTTAAGTTCTCCTTCACTGTGAACTTCAGTCCACCCGCTCTCGTAAATCGCAATTGAGATATCTGCTTTAGTCCAGAGAAATGTGGAATTCATCCCGCATTCGACAGACTCTTGCTAGAATGTAAGAATGAAAAAAATCCTTTTCTCTCTCGGTCTGATTTTACCTTTGCTCGCAACAGTTCCAGCTCAGGCTCTGTATACAGAAGTCGGCGTTTCTTACGGCAGAAAAACCACCACCTTTGATGAGAACAACTCCTTTGACTCCGAATCCCTGACTGGCTCTCTGTCTTTGTATTTTTTAGAACGCATGGCTCTTGAACTCAGCTATACAGAAGCTCTTGGGCTGCGCAAGGAAAAAGCCAGCAGCACTGATCCCCAGCGAACCACCACCCAAAGATCCAAAATCATGGGGGCGGATTTAATTCTTACTTTTGCTGATAAAAAATCTCTCCTACAACCTTACATCAAAGGTGGAGGGGCTCAAATCAGTCGCTATCAGGAAATCAAAATCGAAGGACAGGATACTTACACCTTGGAACCAGAAACAGCGACGGTTCCCAGCTATGGCGCCGGTTTAAAAATCCAGCTGACTGAAACTTTCGGTATTAAATTAAGTTACGACGTTTGGAAAACTCCCATCGGCGGAGGTCTGCAAACGGATGATTCCTCCATTCGCGCCGGTGTGACGTGGATTTTGTAGCTCGTGGCAAACTCCTGCTCGTAGGACTTTCACTGGTTTTCTTAAGCGCCTGCCAAATGGGATATCTGATGAAATCCGGCTACGGCCAAATGAAACTGCTCAACAGCCGTGTGCCCGTCGAAAAGGCCTTACAAGATCCGAGCTTAGCTGAAAATAAAAAAGCGAAATTGCGCTTGGCTCAACAAGCCCGTCTTTTTGCCGAGCAGGATCTGCATCTCAAACCTACCAAGAATTACACTTCTTATGTTGAACTCTCTCAACCCTACGTAACCTATGTGGTGAGTGCCGCTCCGAAATGGGAGCTTAAGCACCATCAGTGGTCATATCCATTCTTGGGTCAAATGCCTTACAAAGGTTATTTCGATGAGGCCGATGCTCAGGAAGAAGAGAAAGAGCTGCAAAAGCAGGATCTCGACACCTATCTTCGAGGCGTCTCTGCCTATAGTACTTTAGGTTGGTTCAATGATCCGATTCTCAGTTCGATGTTGCGCTACAGTGATTTTGATCTGGTGAATACGATTATTCATGAAACTGTTCATGCCACTCTTTATATAAAACATGCTGCGGACTTCAATGAGCGCCTGGCTACTTTTTTAGGTAATAAAGGCGCTGAGCAGTTTTATCTAAAAAAAGAAGGTCCAGCCTCCCCGACTTTACAGCAGATCAAAAAAGAAAATGCGGATCAGAAGTTGTTCTCGCAATTTATTTCTGAGGAATTAAAAGAGCTGCGCCAGTGGTACAAACTATTACCAGAAAATGAAAAACAAGAGTCTCTTCGCACGGAGCGCCTGGCCTCAATCCAACGTCGCTTTGCAAGTCAGATCATCCCGCAATTGCAGACAGAAAACTTCAAAAAATTTTCTGAGCTAAAACTCAATAATGCCCGCTTGCTGGTGTACAAGACCTATATGTCGGACCTGAATGACTTTCAACAGCTCTACGATCTGGTGGGACAGGACTTTGCTCGCTTTATTGAAGAATGTAAGGCGTTAGAGAACTCCAAAGATCCAGCCCAGTCTCTCAAAGAGCTGCTAGTAGACATCGCTAAAAAAAATACGTATCCTCAGTGAAGCCTTGGAGGATATTTCATCATGAACTTGTTGCTATCGGGTCTTGTGCTCTTGTTTTTTACAGGCTGTGCTTCGATGCACTCTGGCTCATCCAAACCTAAAGTGGACAATATCGGGATTGTCTCTGTTTTTGAAGACACCCTCCCCGTACAAAATCTTGCCGCCAACTCTGCGCGCGCTGGCAACTCGGTCTCCTTCCCTCTCGATTCCATCAGCACTACAATCAATGCTGAATTATTGGAAACTTTGCAAAAAAGCGGCAAGACCGCGTTCATTGTGAATGTGGATGCCGAAACAGTAAAGCAAGGCAAAGTTCAGGCTCAAAACTTAAAAGACATCTATTTAGGAAATCGCTATCAGGCTCTCGAGGAGTATTTCCTCTCTGAAGCCCAGAAGCAAGGCGCCGAATACCTTTATATTATTCACCCGGCTGCCCATGACAGTTTCCGCGACTACAAAGCTGGCTACGGCCTCTTCTGCCAGTCCAATCCTGAGAAAAAAAATCGCCTGGAGTTAAAAGGCTATGGCCTGATTCGTGCCACACTTTGGAATGTTAAAGCCAAAGAGGTGGCCTCACGTGTGAACCTGACTCCCGATGAACTCTTTGTCAACACAGCCGCTCGCTGCAATCAGGCTCAGCAGACCAAAGCCTCTCTGCAGGAATTGGTGAAAAACTCAGCTCGCTTGAGTCTGCAAAAAATGGAGATCTTGAAAAACTGAGTCTTTTATTT
>JBCECD010000164.1:0-2835 GCA_039206745.1 Bdellovibrio sp.
TTTTTCGTGCTCAGGAACAGAAGTCGTCATACACTCATTGTGAGCATAGACGGAAGTCAAGTCATCGAAAATTTATTGACGAGAGTCGAGTCTCTCGATTTAGGTCCAGGGAGTGATGAAAATGAATTTAAAACAAGCAGTACGTTTCGCAATGGCGTGTCTCATGACGAGTGTGAGTGTGCAGACCGTGCAGGCGCAGGAACTCAATCTGTTAGGAGACATTAAGGCTCCACAACAGGCGTCGGAATACATCTTTAGATCGTCTCCTAAAGAGTCTTTGATTGCAGTTCAACTTCTGGGGGCCGTGAACAAACCGGGTATCTACTATGTTCCGGCCAATACGGATTTGCTCAAGCTGATCACTTTGGCGGGCGGTACAACCAATGGTGGCGATTTGTCGGAAATCTTAGTGAGAAAAATGGAGCCCAAAACCTGGGCTGAGATCCAATCCAAAGCCATCAATGAATATCAAGGTGCCTATGAAGTGGATGCGGAAAAACTGATTAAGTATGGCGGGGCTCGCGGTCTCAAGCTGCAGCAGGATGATTTTGTCTATGTTCCTCCACGCACTCCCTGGGTCAGCAATGAGGCGGCTCGTGGGATTACGGTGGTCTCAGTTCTTTTGGGCATCGCTTTAACGGCGATTTTGATTGATAAGAATTCAGGGAACTGATGGTTCGGGCCTCTGATAACCGCATTCTTTTTTTGATCAAGGCCCTTGTTGCATTGATCTTTATTTCCAAAATATCCTTGGGGAACTTTTTGCCGGTTCCCCGCAGCTATTCTTTTTTGCTTTTTCAAGGGGGGCTGCACCCCTTTATAAATGTTTTTTTATGTGCTTTGCTTGGAGGGCCGCTCTTTATCTTGTGGCTGAGGGTGCGGGAAAAAAACCATCTCAGTCCTTTCTATAGGATTTTTTTGAGTGTTTTGTTTTTAGTACTGACCACGCAGACTTTTTTGCAGATTTATTTTTCACAAAATGAAGAGTCTATTCTGATGCAGTGGGGAGCGGTGGGCATGGCTCTATTCATGATTATGATCTACGGGGTGGTGATTCCCAGTTTATGGAATGCTGAGGACTTTCTGATATTTATTCAGCGCTGGGCGGGAACATTGGTTTTGTTCTCGTTGTTGTTATGGCTCAGCGGAGCTGGCAGTGTTTATAAGGGGGGACGTTTTATTGGCGTCTTCAAGCACATTCCACACATGGTGACCTGTGCGACAGTGGCTTTTATATTTTCTCTTGCTACTTTTATACGAGCGAGCTCTTTGCAACATAAGATTTGGAGTGCTCTTATCATTGGGGCTGGTTTTCTGGCTATTATTTTAACGGGAACTCGATCTTCAGCGGCAGCGGCTTTATTCGCCTTAGTTTTGATATTGCTTTTACATCGAACTGAGAGCAATCAGGCGCGCATTTTTAAATTTGCTTTTATTTCAGGACTTCTCACGTTCACACTTTTTTTTGGCGGAAAAATATATGATTTCGCTCGGGATGTGGCGACAGGACAGAGTGCTTTGGGAGAGCGGGAAGCCCAAGATGGAGTGAGCTCTCGTTGGGAAGAGGTGGAGCGAGGTGCTGAGATTTTCATGCAACAGCCTTGGCTTGGTCATGGATTGCTCTCCAAATTCGCTGCGGGAAATGATGTCGATGTTTCGAACTACAATGCCATGAAAGATCCCCATAATATTTTTATCTCCGCCGGTGTGATCGGGGGCTGGCCCTTGCTCGCCCTGAGTGCTGTGTCACTTATTTTGATGAGTATCGGTGGTGTAAAAGCTCTGCTTTCAATGGATTTTGGTAAGAGATATGTGGCGGTGTATTTGTTGGCGCATATTCCTATTTTGGTTATTTATCATCTCCATCTTTCCATCGGTGGGATGGCAGATCGTCTTTATTGGTTGGTCTTTGGCTATGTTGCAACGACAGCGATTCCCATGTCGAAAAAAACAGCATCCATGAAGTAATTTCAAACTCGTAATCCTCATTACAAATTAAACACAGGTCAGGGCATAAAAAGAGTGGCACAACTAGTGCTAATTTTTTTACGCAATGAGGCCCAAGGCCCGCCGGCGGATGGGCTGCCAAGAATGCTTGGCAGCTCGTCGTAAGCTGTGGTGGGAATGGTGGTCATAAGGGGTATGGGGCTATGAGCGAACAACAAGTGGAATCTGAATTGAGCATCTCTGAAGTTTTGAAGTTGTATCTTGCACACTGGCGCTTGTTCTGTGTTTTAACCCTGGGACTTTTTACGATCTGTTTGGGTGTCTATATTTTTAAGATTCCGTTTATTGCGTCTTCCAAGATTGTCATCAATGATACACAAAACTCGACGTTGCAGGCTTTTTCCAATCAATTCTTTGGCATGTCCAAGTCCGTCCAGGAAACAAAAAAAGGCAGCAGTCAGATTTCAAAACACATTGAATATTTAAAAACGCGTGAGTTCTATGAAACTCTTTTGCAGCGGTTGCAGACTCGTGGTGAAAGCCCCCTGATCACCATGGAGGAGCGTCAGGGTTTTGATGAACTGAAAAAAGACTATTTGCAAAAAGTGGTGGACGGTGGAGCTGAACGTCAGATTTCTCTTTTACAAAAATTGGACAGTTGGACCAAGCTGCAATTAGAATCTGATTTTGCACTGAAGGTTTCTGCGATCACTCCTGACCGTAAGATGTCTCTTTATATTTCCAATACGGCAACGGAAGTGGCCGCTGAAGTCTTGCGCAAGCGAGAGATGGCAGAAATGGGACGTGTTGAGAAGTTTATGCTGGAGCAAAAACAAGAGGCTGATCAGAATGTTCTGGCGTTGAGTCAGCAGTTGGCGCAATTGCAGG
>JBCECD010000164.1:2845-4239 GCA_039206745.1 Bdellovibrio sp.
CCTCTAAGGAGAAGATGGGCGATTATGTCTCAGATCTTCTGGTGCGTTCCAATGAAATTGATTTGAAGATGGCGGAAAACACCAAAATGATTCAATATCTGGGGAGAGGTCGCACCGGCCAACGCGAGAGTGCTCTGTATGGAGTTGGTGGCAAGATCGAAGCGCTTAAGATTGAAAACAATCTGTTGAGCCAGAAAAAAGCACAGATTCAGACGTCCATTGATCGTCTAAAAAAGCAAACCAAAGCTTTGCCTTTTGCCGCGCAGAGAATTGAGGACTTGAAAAAGAAATCAGAACTGGAGTTTAATCGCTATAAAGAGCTGAGTTCTTCTTTGGCGAAGCTGGAGGCTCAGAAAGTTTCTATTAATACAAGATTTGAGATTTTGGAGAAAGCTCGCTGGGAAA
This sequence comes from Bdellovibrio sp., assembly GCA_039206745.1. GTDB lineage: Bacteria > Bdellovibrionota > Bdellovibrionia > Bdellovibrionales > Bdellovibrionaceae > Bdellovibrio. The sequence continues at coordinate 3,251 of JBCECD010000164.1, forward strand.
CCACTCTGCCGCAGGTGGGATTGTTCACTTTGGGTTTGCTTTCTATTTTATTAAGTCAAGTGATAGGTTCATTGGTGATCTACTTCAAGTATCTGTGGAACCCACGCGTGATCAGTGCGCAAGCGGCACGAGAATTGGTGATCTTTGATAATCATTCTTTTGATCCGCGTGTGATTATTGAAAATTCAAAAATTAAATTCAGTCTTAAGAAGCCTGACTCTAAGGAAAAGGAATCAGAAAAGGAGAATGGTGGAGATATCAACTGGAATATGCTCAATGTTGGGCAAGGAACTGATCTCTCCCAATAGTTAGTGTAAGGAAATTTTAGTGTGAGAATGGTAAAGAAATCTATTCTTCTGACGGGGGCTCTTTTTCTCTCAGCTTGTTCCAACAAAGTGGGAACAAGCATTCAAGAGTCTGTTATAAACAATCAAAAAGCCGCAAGTCAAAAACAGTGGGTGGAGTCAGGACGTCATCCTGAGGCTTTGTTCTCTGATTGGCGCAGTGAATATGCCTCAGGCGATACGAAAGCGCAAAGTGAGTTGGCTGAGCTTGTATGTTCGGAACTCTTGCAGCTCGATGAACTGTCTCTCACTTTATTTGAGGAAGAACTCAATAAGAAAGAAAATGAAGTTATAGTGAACGCCTGCCAAGCGGAATTGTTGGATCGTATCGAGAGATACTTTGTGCGCCAGCGTAAATCAATGCGTGTTCCGCTGCAAACAGTGCAACAACGAGCCAGCTTTACTTTTGGCAAAAATATTCAGACCAGGGATCTTTCTAACGGTTACTATGCTATCAATGGTGATTTAAAGCCGAAGGAAGTGATTCTGACTTTCGACGACGGTCCGGTGGCGAATTATACACAGTCGATTGTGAACTCTTTAGATCAGGTGAATGCGAAGGCGATTTTCTTTCATCTGGGAAAAAACGTTCGACTCAATCCGGATCTGGTGAAAAGATTGGCGAAGTCGGGGCATACTGTAGGC
>JBCECD010000164.1:4249-5008 GCA_039206745.1 Bdellovibrio sp.
TGTAGGCAGTCACTCCGTCACACATCCTTGCTTGGGCGGAAGTTCTTCCTGTCGTCGTGCGAATGGCCGCGTTTATTCTTATAGCCAAGCTGTGAGTGAAATTCAGGGAGGTCATCAGGCAGTTTATGATGTGTTAGGGTGGGTGGATCCCTTCTTCCGTTTTCCCTATGGCGAATCTTCACCTGAACTAAAAAATTATCTTCGACAGGCGCAGGTGGCTGAGTTTTTCTGGTCCATCGACAGTGAAGATTGGAAGGCGACTTCGAATCGGCAGCTCTTGGATAAAGTTTGGGCACAGCTCGATGCGCGAGGACGTGGCGTGATTCTTTTCCATGATATTCAGAGAAGAACGGCAGAGATCATGCCTCAGTTTTTAAGCGAGCTTTATTATAAGGGCTACAGCGTGGTGCAGATTCAGCCAGCTGATCCCGAGGCTCGTTACAAGAGTAAAATAGTTCGTAGAAATAAACCTTAGATTTAATAGAAAGTTGTATGAAACGCCCTGATATCGATCGCCCCTCAACCTGGAAGCCCTATCGCAAAGGGCTGTGTCAGGGATGTTGGGGCGGTTGTTGTACCATGCCTGTTGAAGTGAAGCTGTCGGATCTGATCCGGTTGGAGGTTGTCACTGTTGATGAGGCGGCAGGCTCTCTGAAAAAAATGGTCAAGCGTTTGATTCGTGAAAAGATCATTGTTTCGTACAGACAAGGGACCGAATTTTTTATGCTCGCACAACGAGCCAATCGTGACTGTCTGTTT
>JBCECD010000165.1:0-5006 GCA_039206745.1 Bdellovibrio sp.
ATCGTGGCATTGCCTTTGATTTCTGTATAAGTGTGAGCTGGACATAACGTTGCCGCATCCGCCGCTCTCACGACACGATACACGCGATTGCAATTCCACGCCTGAGAACCCACGCCCGGGTTAGCCAAGTCAGTCTCAATCAGCTGAGTTAAAACCCGATTGGGATTGGTCGATGCGGCTCCCGCAGCTGGATAGGGACCGAAGGTCAAGTTATACCCTCGGCCATAAGCTGTTTTATAAGGATAAGCACTGCTCGGCGAGCGAACCTTATGAACCTCTGAAGAGTCAGACATATAAGTGAGAGCCAAAACACCCGAACTCATAAAGATATTTCTAAACTCCTCGGAAAGCTCTTCGCCAGTATTGAAATTGAGAGACGACTCCATCACCTTTTGCTCAGAAGAAAAGGGGAAATAAGTGGCTTTCGAGCCTTTCGAACCATAGGCATCCATCACTAAAGAGTCCGTAAGCACTCCCACCATCGGGACAACATCCGTCCACAAAGTCACAGCACTGTTGGTCGTGTACACATCAGAGAGACTGTTCTTCACTCGCATAGCCATCGTCGGAACAGCGCCGCGATTGGCCGGGGAATCCGCCAAGTACTCTTTATACTGATTTTCCGTCAAAGAAGTTTCAGGATAAACTGGTTTAAATGTCTGGTCCGCATAGTTATAAAAATCAGAATTCAGCTGAATACCACCGGAAGAATAAGCTCCCGCCTTCAAAGAAAAGAAAGCCGAATTATTACGCAAATGAGAATCTGAACAGGAGTTATAAGTGATCGTGTCGAAAGCTGCATCAAAGGCAAAAGGAACATCTTCCACCTTAGCCGCTGTTGTAGATCCATACTTGGCGATAAGATCCACACTTGAAGAACCTGCATCCAAGGAATCAGCCAAATCAGAGTCAAATCCAGCTTTTCCACAATTTTGAAATGAGACAAGAAGGAGGCCCGTCGCAGTCATGCCACCCAGCGCTCGCCATGCCGTTCTGTTAAAACGCACTTTCATGGAATACTCCCCTGACTCAAGACTAACATAGAGCTTTTCGGAAGAATTAATAAAAAAATAAGGAATTCCCGATATGAAACGGGGGTGTTATGGCTTGTCTAAGAATAAAACGTTTGAGATTCATTAGGGATGAAGAAAATCACCAAAGCCATCATTCCAGCTGCGGGTCTAGGCACCCGGTTTTTACCTGCCACCAAAACGGTTCCCAAAGAGATGTTGACCATCGTCGATGCCCCCATCATTTTATATGTGGTGGAAGAGGCCGTCCAAGCGGGAATTGAAGACATTGTTTTAATCGCCGGTCGAGGTAAACACGCTATTGAGGATTTTTTCGACACTTCGTATGAGTTAGAGGACAAGCTTCTCAAAGACGGCAAAGAGCACCTCTTGGAAAGAGTCACACGCATTCGTGAAAAAGCCAATATCATCAGCATCCGCCAAAAACAGGCTTTGGGATTGGGTCATGCCGTCCTGTGTGGTCTGCCTATCATTGGCAAAGAGCCCTTTGCGGTTCTCCTGGGGGATGAAATCACCATGGGTTTCCATGGCCAACCCAATGTTACCGACCAATTAGTGAACTCCTATAATAAAACCGGCACTTCCACCATCTCGATCATGAAAGTGGAAGACAAAGACGTCTCCAAATACGGTATTGCCGAAGTCCAGGAAGTGGATACGGCCTTCTATAAAGTGACCTCTTTAGTGGAAAAACCAAAGCCCACCGAGACCTCAAGCCGCTGGGCTTTACCTGGGCGCTATGTTTTTGAAAATCACATCATGGATATCCTTCAAAACGCCAAACCCACCCTCAATGGCGAAATTCAGCTCACCGATAGCATGCGCGAGCTGTGTAAGAGCCGAGGACTCAATGCCATGACTTTCACGGCGGAGCGCTATGACGCCGGCGATAAGTTAGGGTATCTTCAAGCCAATATTGAGCTCGCCTTGCAAAACCCGGAAATTGGCGCGGGTCTGAAGAATTATATTCTCCAGTTGGCGCAGCACTTGAAGTAAGGGAGAAAAAATGAACGCCTGGAGTCTTCTGATTGGTCTTTTGATGGGAGTGGTCTTCCACGCTGAGGCCTATATATTGCCGACGCGAACTATTTTGCAAAAAACTTCTGAGAATGCAGGCTCTGGAATTTATGCGATTGAACAGGAAGTGCAATTCACCGGTGGCGACGGCACTTTTTCTGTGAAAGAGACTTGGTTGATTGATAGCGATCGCACGATGCGTCTGACTGTTTCCGGCAGCAAAGATTTACAGAGTTCTTTTCGCCTGCAGTTTATATACGCTGGCGGCCAACGCTGGAGTTTGGTCAACAACAGCCGCAAAAGTGAAACTATTTCTGCCGACTTTTTAGAGAAGTTTTTAAATTTCCGCAGCCCTGAAATATTTGCCACTTCTTTGGCGAACAATAAAATCATTCCTGCCGGCGTGATGAACAAAAAGCCTGCTGGAAAAATAAGTGCCGATTTCAAATATGAGCCCGAAGCTTGGGTTCGCCTGTCTCGCGCCGGGGGCGTTGTGAATTATGCTTTCGGCATTCCTTCTTCCCCGGAAGAAAAACAAGGACAGCCCAATCTGTGGATTGAACAAGATCAGTTCGTCGTGCGCAAACTGCGCCTCCCTAGTCAGGCAGAGATGAGCGCCAATAACTACAACCAGTTTGCACGTGGTTTGCATTACCCTCGCTCACGCACCATTCGCTGGGACAACAACACGGTCACCATTCGCTTGATCAGTGCCGCCGCTCGTCCTCAAACTGCTGTCGGTCTTTTTCAGCCCTCTTCTCTGGATATCAGCTCGAGATGGGATGGTTTGGAAAGTCTTCCGAATAAAAACGTGATCACGGAGTTCTACTCGAGGTTTCGATGAGCGAAGACTCTCTTTGGAGAGTGGCTGTTGAAGCTCCCCTTGCCGAAGCTTTAACCTACAGTCACTCTGGCCCGCTGCAAAGAGGTCAGCTGGTCAACGTGCCCCTGGGAAAACGAAAAACCAAAGGTTTGGTTTTAGGGCCTGCCACCTCTGTCAGCTCTGAGTTTCAAATTAAGAGCATCGATTCTTTAGATGAGGAATACGCTCCCCTGCCAGATACTTTTGTGAAATGGCTGGAGTGGTTGTCGCAATATTATTTGCATCCTATCGGACAGGTTGCCTCCTCAGCCTTTCCGCCTCTGCGTAAAACAGAAAAACAACGAGCCTCCAAAAGACCGCCTGTCATTCCCGTCTTGGAGAGCGACTCAGCCCTGCACCTGACAGAAGAGCAAAAGCAGTGTTTCGAAAGCATCTCGCAACATTCGCAGTTCTCCACTCATTTGATTTTTGGCGTGACAGGCTCAGGCAAAACCGAAATTTATCTGCGTCTTTTGGAAGAGGTTTTAAAAAAAGGCAAAAGAGGGTTGGTCTTAGTGCCGGAGATTTCTCTGACTCCGCAACTGATCCAACGCTTTGCCAGAAGATTTGGTGATAAAATCGCCGCTCTGCACTCGCAGCTGACAGACCGTGAGCGCACCAATCAGTGGTGGGATGTTGTCGAGGGACGCAAATCTATTTTGATTGGCGCTCGTTCTGCTCTGTTTTGTCCCATTCCGGATTTGGGGTTGATCATTGTTGATGAAGAGCATGAGCCCAGCTTTAAGCAAGATGAAAAACTCAAATATCATGGCCGTGATGCCTCAGTGATGCTGGGAAAAATGATGAATTGTCCTGTGGTTTTGGGGTCGGCAACCCCCAGCCTGGAAACTTGGAAAAATGCCCAAGAGGGCAAATATCATCTCCATACTCTTCGCCAACGCGTGGCCAATCGCTCTCTGCCGCATATTGAAGTGATCGATTTGCGCAAACAAAAAGCCGATGATGATGAGCAGAAAAAGATCATCGAAAAATATTCGCACCTGCCGTTTTGGCTCAGCCCTCTTCTATATGAAAAAATCAAAGAGGTTGTGGCACGCCAAGAACAGGCCGCCTTGTTTTTAAATCGTCGCGGCGTTGCGCAGATGGTGATCTGTCCTGCGTGCGGGCACACTCGAGAATGCCCCAACTGTGACATCTCTTTGACTTTGCACGCACACTCTCATTTGGTCTGTCACTATTGCGATTATCATGAAAACTTCAAAGCTCGCTGTCCCGACTGCAAAGAGGGAGAGCTGGATGCCGTAGGCCTGGGCACAGAATTGCTGGAAACAGATCTTGTTCGCCTTTTCCCTGATAAAAATATCGCCCGCGCCGACCGCGATGAAATCAATAGCCGTGAAGAGCTTGAAGAATTGATTGCCAACATGGAAAAGGGATCCATTGATATTTTGGTAGGCACGCAAATGATTGCCAAAGGCTTGGATTTTCCCAAGCTCAAACTTGTCGGCTTGGTGTTGGCGGATGTTGGTTTTAACTTACCTGACTTTCGCGCTACAGAGCGCAGCTTTCAACTCATCACCCAGATGAGTGGCCGCAGCGGTCGTCACATTAAAGAGGGAGAAAGCCCTGGTTCAGTGGTCATTCAAACCTACAACACTGAACACGACAGTATTATTTTTGCGCGCAATCACGACTATGAAGGATATGCTCGCCACGAGCTGGAGGTGCGAGCGCAACTCAATTACCCTCCGATTGGTCGCCTGATCAGCTTCCGCATTCAAGGTCCCCACCTGGGAAAGGTGGAGGAGACAGCACGACTTTTAGCCAGAAGAGCACAGGCTTTAAAGGCTCAATTTACGTCTTATCAGACGATTGAAGTCTTGGGTCCAGCTGAGGCCCCCTTAGCAAAACTGCGAGGACAATTCCGCTTTCACTTGCTCATCAAGGCTTCCCAAGCTTCTGTTGCCAATCCTTTTGCAAAGCAGCTGTTGGGAGATCAGGAGTGGGTTCCCTCAGGAGTTAAAATTTTAATCGATATAGACCCAATGAGTTTGCTTTAATCTAGGCCCTTATCTTAGAATGAAAGCCTAAGGAACCCATTGAATGATTCAATGCCCCCGTTGTTGAATACAAGT
>JBCECD010000166.1:0-4975 GCA_039206745.1 Bdellovibrio sp.
CTCAACTTCATCGCCACACCCAAGGCATGCATCACACCCAAGGGATGATCCATATAACTGGTGACCGCCACCAAAGTACCTAGCTTTTCGCTTCTCTGCACAGCTTTTTCCACTGACATTTTAGCCGGCTTCAAAATCAGCACATCCCATGCCGCCACAAGCACTTCATCCCACTTCACTTTGGTAACTTCATTGTCCAACGCCAGTCGCACCCAACGGCGCGCCTCGTTCCAACTCTCCCATTCATAGGGAAAGGGATCTTCCACATATTCAATCGCACCACATACGCCGGCAGGCAAAGCTTCCATAAATGCTTGGAAATCACTCCAGGTTCCCGCCGCATTAAAATCCAAACGAATTTGAAATCCCATTTCGGCTAAAATCTGCACCATGCGAATTTCCTCAATAGCAGAATGACCTGCCTTGAGTTTGACCACACGATAACCCGACTGCCAGGCCTGCTTTAATTTTTCTTCTGAAACAGCTGACAAATCAGAGATTAAAAAATTATTTTCAACGGGAAGACCTTCTTCAAAAATATGTCTTTTTTGCAGTCGAAGCTGCGCATCCCATGCCGCGGCCTCGAGACTGCATGCCAGCTGCTCAGAAATTCGTCCCGACTGGCAGTCTTGCAACTGCTCAACCCAGGGACGGTCTCCGAACTCCGCCCAAGGATGCAGATCCGCATAGCCAATAGCCCCTGTTTTGTTTTTTACTTTCAGGAGAACCCCTTCTCGCAATCCCTGTCGAGCTGTTGTATTCAGCTTATGTACAGGTTTTAAAGAATAAGGGTAAAAAGAAAGTTCCATCAGAAAGCAAATCCAATCGTCAGTAAAACTCCAAAGACCAGATGCAACCCCGCCGCTTGCGCTAAAAATTTGTTGTACACAGGGCTCGGCTCTGTTGCAAAAACATTGCGAGTCAGTTTGACAGCCAAAGGCAATGCCAACAAAGAAAGAAGAGCTGGAATTTTATAACCCTCCAACCACCAATAAAGATTCAAGGCAAACGGCGCAAAAGACAAAAAGGCAATTTCCCAACGCGAGAACTGCACACCAAAACGCACAGCTAAAGTTTTTTTATTCACCAGCCTGTCACCCGTATGATCGCGCAGATTATTGATCGCAATCAACACTGTGGCATGCAGCCCGATCTGCATTCCCAAAACAAAAGCTTCTTGCAACCACTCCCCGGTATTCAAGAACACCATTCCCATCACCGCAATCAGACCAAAAAACAAAATCACAAACGCATCACCCAATCCCAGGTAAGCCAAAGGAAAGGGACCCGCCGTGTAGGCATAACCCATCAAAACCGAGAACAGGCCGATGAGCACAATCGCTGTACCACCCTTCAGGACCAGAGGCACTCCACATAATACAGCAAGCAGAAAACACAAACTGCCCAAGGCCATCACTTGACCTGAAGATAAAATACCCGCCTGTGTGATGCGCTGAGGACCTATTCTTTTTTCAGTGTCAGCCCCCTTTTTAAAATCGACCGCATCGTTCACCAGATTGGTTCCGATCTGAATCAAGAAGGACGCCAAAAGAGCGTAAAATAAAACCCATCCATCCCATGACAAACCGATAGCTTTCACCAATGCCGTGCCGGCCAGACAAGGCACTAAAGCCGCCGTCAAAGTTTTCGGGCGAAAAGCTAAAAGAACACTCTTAAATCGAGAAACCGCTTGAACTGAAGACATTTTTGCATCGCATTGTTAAAGGTGTAGTTATATCCTCTTCTATCAGATTCTTTTTCTGGTGACCAAAAGAAAATCTCGATGCAAAAGAGATAGCTCGGAGGACCTTCATGAGTTTTTTGCCTATATGGACTTTTATTGCGGGAGCCCTAATTGCAGGGATCGTGGTTTACTATAAAATGAAAGCTGAATTACAGGCAGCTCAACTTAAAAGTGAATTTCTCTTCCAATCCGTTCAAGAACAAAAAAGTCAAATTCAGGAGACGCGCCAACAGCAGGAAGAATGGGCCGAGCGCCTGAATATGCAATTCGAAGTCACGGCTCAGAAAATTTTCGAAGAGAAATCCTTGAAGTTCACCGATCAAAACCACAAAAACATCGCCTCCATTCTCGATCCCCTCAAAGAACGTCTGAAGGATTTTGAAAAGAAAGTCGACGAGACTTACTCCACAGAGCGCTCCGAGCGCGGCATGCTTCGCGGTGAACTCAATAAACTGATGGAGTTGAATAAACTGATGTCCGTGGAAACACAAAATCTCACCAAAGCCTTAAAAGGCGAAGTGAAGACCCAGGGCAACTGGGGCGAGCTCATTCTCGAAAACATTCTCGAGCGCTCAGGCCTGCGCAAAGGTGAAGAGTATATCATTCAAGGAACAGACCTGGATTTACGCGGCGAAGAAGGACAGATCCTGCGTCCCGACGTGATCGTCAATCTCCCCGACGACAAGCATTTGATCGTCGACTCCAAGATGACTTTGTTGGCCTATGAAGAATACTCCTCCGCAGAAACCTCAGAGTTGCAAGAGCGTGCCGGCAAACTCCATGTCGACTCACTTAAAAAACATATCGATGGTTTATCAGAGAAAAAATATCACTCGGCGGAAAAGCTTCTCTCCCCCGATTTTGTTTTGCTCTTCATGCCGTTAGAGCCTGCTTTCGCTTTGGCCTTCAAACTGCGACCGGATCTCTTCCAATATGCGTGGGAACGCAATGTCGCCATCGTCAGTCCTACCACTCTCCTCGCCACTCTGCGCACAGTAGCCGCTCTCTGGAAACAGGATCGCCAGGAAAAAAACGCTCTCGAGATCGCAAAAAGAGGCGGCATGCTCTACGAAAAATTCGCCGGTCTCTTAAAGGATATCCAAAATCTCGGGGATAAATTAGGAGCCGCACAAAAGGCCCATGAAGAAGTCGTGAAAAAAATCTCTGACGGCCGGGGGAATTTAATAGATCAAGTTGAAGATCTGAAGAGACTCGGCGCTAAGACTGAAAAATCTTTACCACAACTAGAAACACCCTCTTGAGTGCTCTCATTATGAATTAAATTATAGGCCGGCTTCGGTGTTCTCACCGACGATGTGAAGCTTGGTTGCCACATCAATACCTGAGCTTTGATTCTTAATCGCCACCGCAGGATTTTGCACCACACGTTGTTGCAGCTTCGCAAAAATCGGTTCACGGATTGCCAGATTGTTATCCTGAAGGACACATTGTCTTGCCATTCTCTCAGTCACATTCACAATCACAGGCGCTTTTAAATTTGCCGTCATTTGTGTTGGATCATCAGGAATAGTGACAATAGAAAAATAACGAGCATTTTCCTGTTTTGCTAACTTCAAAGATTCCAAATCACCTCTCGTGAGATTGGCCTTGTATTGAGGAGCAAACAATTCTGGTTCTAAGACAGGGAAAGCAATTTGCGGAGCTTCACAGCTTTGTAGCCAGGCAAAAATCTCATCATTAGGATCATCGAGAAGAACAAATTTTCGTAAATCTGCAAACCCCAGGAGTCCCTCAGGGAAAGTCAGAATGTCTTCTTGTTTCAGCTCAACCTGGCCGAATCGCGATGTCGAAATGATCATTCATCCTCCCAAACCAAAATATACTCACTCTTATTTTAGACACACCCGGGCAGCATGGTGGTGAATATATCTATAAATCTGGACCTAAATCTAGGGAGACTCAATTAAAATTTCGTAGGTGTGACTGGGTGCTTCAGCGCTTTCTGTCCTAGAGATGGCTCCAGGACAGGGAGACAAGCCAATTATGGCTTTAAAAGCTTAGCAACACTGCGAGTTTTATCCGCAGGGACGCTGGCAGATTGCTGATTCTGTTCTTGAATCGCGACGTAAACTTCTTCGCGATGGATTTTGGTATCTTTGGGCGCCTCGATACCGAGACGGACCTGTTTACCCTTGATTTGAACTACTCTAATTTTGATGTGGTCATCGATAGCGATGCTTTCACCCAACTTCCGTGTGAGAACCAGCATGACAACTCCTTTTGCTGCAGTCGTTATCGGTAGTTTTAAGCGGAACTGTAGGTATTATTTTTATCTTAGAAAGTCAAGAAGGCTTGGCTGAATAAGCTTACCGGACGTTTCGAGGGTCGCTTTCAGGGTGCTATCGGTCTTATTGATGTCCGAAATTACCTGGAAGGCATCGGCATCCTCAAGCTGAGAAGCCGTCACCTTATTATCCACCACAGCTTTTTGCAGGGAGTCCATGGTGTTATTGACCGCCATGATGCGAGAACCCACCTCAGATCGGGCCAAAATGACCTGAGAAATGGCTTGATCCAGAGTGTCTAAGCTTTCCTGCACTCCGACCTTATCATTGGTTCGCAAAGAAACTTCCATGCTCCGTAGAACATTGAACAGATTGATCCCCGCCGCACCGGTGACCGGGTCTCTTTTGTCAGCCCGACGATTAGAAGTGGCCGCCGCAGGACCGCGGGTTTCAATAAAGTCCACTTCCTTATCGCGATTGATCTCCTCGCGCTCGATCTCATCTTCCTTAAATTGTCGTAATTGATCGACGTTCGCGGGGGACTCATAAGTCGCACGTACAATACCATCATCGCCCAGTCCGCGTCCCAGAAAAACCTTACTACCGGAAATATTCATCGCCACAAAGGATTCTTTGTTGGTCTGAATTTTCATATCTCCATCATCACCAAAATACTCACCAGCCTGGCTGAACGGAGTTGTCTGGGTCTTGTACCCCCCAAAGATATAGCGCTCGCCCAGTTTACGATTCCCGATCTGCACAGCTTGATTGTAAATCTGTTCTACTTCAGAAGCAGTGACCATGCGCGATTCTTCATTGCCACTGGCATCGTTCGATTGGCTGACAGCCAACTCTTTAGCCCGAACTAAAATTTCCGTGAGCTCACCCAGAGACTGATCCGAAAACTCCAGGAAAGAACGGGCATTATTGATATTCTTGATAAACTGACTGTTGCCTCGCTCTTCCGTGCGCGCCGCCAGGACGC
>JBCECD010000167.1:0-4959 GCA_039206745.1 Bdellovibrio sp.
GAGTTAGCTTTCAAAAGAACTCAAAGATGAGGGCGCAGCAATGGGACCGCCATTAAAGAAGTGACCACTCCAATCATCACCAAACCGGCAAAAACATCGCCCTCGATCCATTGGGCTCGATAGGCATAATGAGCTGCCAGGATTTCCATCGCTCCTCGCGCATTCAATAAAATGGAAATATCAAAAGAAAATCTCGCACTCTCTCCGGATAAACGCGAAAACGCATAAGTTCCCAGGCTCTTCGCTATCACAGAAGCAATAAAGAGCTTCAAAAAGACCTCGAAAGAAAATAAACCAAGAATATCTATACCCCATCCTAAAGTGATGAAAAAGACAGGAACGAAAATCCATTTCTGCAGGAAAGACAACAGAGGGCTTTCAGGCAGAGGGCGAATAAATCCGGCAAGCACCCCCACAAAGAAAGCAAAGATCAACCCATGACTGACAATCCAGGCTCCGACATTTTCTTGAGGCAAAAGAAAGGCCATGATCACCCAGGCACAGACATCACAAACACTGGCCAAAGTGATCGCGCGATGACCTAAAGGTGTATTATAAAGTCCCTTCTCACGCAGAATCTGCACAGCCACTGGCAGAGCTGAAATAGCCAAAGCAACAGCAATGAACACACTCTTCTCAAAGAAAAAATAACCGGCGAGGAAAGGCACACCAAAACTGCCCAGGAAGGTCCATGCATAAAACCGACGGTCCTGGCGCCAATTAATAAAACGGATTTCCCAACCCGCAAAAAATAAAAACAAGGCGCCAGCTATTTGCGCCACCACACCCATACCAGGCGGTTGGGACAGGTTGAATGCCGAGGGCCCTAACAAAAGACCGCATGATAACCACAAAATAAATTTCATATTTTATATCTACCCCAATACTTCCGACCTGACAAAAAAAGTTCTTTGTCACACAAGTTCTGTAAAAATTCGCACCCCTTTGTTGCCAAAATCTCGGAGTGCCCCCGCGAGTGCTTTACTCTATTGGCGCTGTTCTTGCTAAACCTGGAGGAGGTTGCGAAAGGACTTTCCCGTGACACCATTGACGCCTTTTATTTACACTTTCTTGACGCTGTTAAACTCACCGAGCCAGGCGGGGTCTTTGACTATTTCCGGGATTTCCTCCGGAGGCTTTATGGCCTCGCAGATGGGTGTGATTTACTCCCATGAATTTTCTGGCGTAGCCACCGTGGCGGGCGGGGTTTATTACTGCGCACAGAATCACTTTTATACCAAGTCTCGTGAGAACGGCCTGAGCAGTTACTTCAGCTACAGCCTGACTGAACAGGGCGTGAGCCTGACCTTCAATCCACTGAATCTTTCTGCCGGTTCGGCGCACACTCCCTCCTCAGAAGATCCTGAAAAACAAGACGAAAAAGTTTTACTGGCACCTCTTCCGAGCAACCCCATCTATCAGGCCACCCAATGTATGAGTCAACCGGAAACCTCACACAGTCTTCCTCCTTATAAATCAATGAATCTCAGCTTTTTGGATAAACTCGAAGATGCACAACTGATTGCGCCTCTCACCAATATCAGCAAACAGAGAGTTCTGATCTATCAAGGCGAGAACGATGTGGTCGTGAAAAAAACCGCCGCCTTCAAGCTCCAAGAGTTTTATGCTCGCATGGGAGTTCCCGACAGCCAGGTGAAAGTGATCTTCAAACCCGGCAATCACAATTTTCCCAGCGACGGTGACTATGGCATCTCCTGCGCCGATGCCAAAGTTCCCTATGTCGCCCGTTGCAATTTCGACTTAGCCGGAGATATTCTGCAGCACACTCTGGGCCGCACTCTCGAAAGAAGCAGCTTTCAGACAAAAAATCTTTATCGCGTTCAACAAAAAGAGGCTCCTGTGTCGATAGCTCCTTCCGGCTATCTTTATGCCAATGAGTTCTGCCTGAACAATCCGCAAGAGTGTGATTTACATGTGGCTTTGCATGGCTGCCAGATGGCTGATGACTACGATCAAAACTTTCAGAATTTTTATAGTGCCAAAATTCGTTTAACCCGCATTTTGGGAATCTCCAGCTATGAGCTGAACGCCCGCGTTCCCATCATGGGCGCACAGAACTTTGCCCGTTATTCGGGGTATGCCTCCTATGCGGAGCCGGAAAAAAATCACTTGATGATTTATTTTCCTCAGACTCAGATCACTGCCGAAAATTACCCGGCAAATCCTAATGGCTGTTGGGACTGGTACGGCTGGACGGGTGAAGCCTATGCCACCAATCAAGGAGTTGAGACTTCTTGGTTGATGCATCAGATTCAGTCCGTGCGACAGAATCCTCGCTCGCTCATCTTGACTCCGTAGGCTGATCAAAAGCGCGAATTTGGTTTTCTTTTTCACTCACTTGCTGCTCCAAACTGTTCACCAGCTCTTCTTGCTGCTGTTGTGTTCGCTGCGCCTGGGCCACCTGGGTTCGCAGCGACACTTGGCTGGAGCGAGCCCTCTCGCGATGGCGCAGATTGAAAATCTGCTCACGCAGATCCCCTTTTTCGCTGGCAATCTCTCGACGTGCTTGATTCAACTGCGCCTGCAAATCACGACGTCCCGTCAAGAGAGCACTGGATATTTCCATGCGCTGCGCGCGCAAGCCAGCCAGCTCATCCTGGGCCGCACTCCACTGGGTTTCCAATTCTGACAGGCGTGCAGTTTGTTCCGTCAGATTGTTTATATTCAAACGCCAATTCCCGTAGTCTTCCCGAATCTGTTGCAGACTCTGTTCGCGCAGACGAATCTCTTCATCAAGTTGTTCTTGAGCCCAGCGAGCCTCATCACTTTGGTTGCGCAGAGATTCCGCCACCTGCCGATGGAGCTCCTCTTCCATCATTTGATAGAAAAAAACCTCTTGCTGGATCTGTCCGAGGACCTCACTTGAGTTCTGTCCTGAAAGAGCCTCTGCCGCGCCCAATTCCAAAGACAGATTATTCAACTGAGTTTCCATTGTTTCACGATGCTGCTGTATCTGCTGTAATTTTTGCTGTTCTCGATAGAGATGATCTTGCAAGGTTTGAAACTCCCCCGCCAATTGAGTGCGCCGTTCCGGAGTATCATCGACATCGAGGGCAGGAGGCGAGGCGCCCTCTCTGTCGGGGCTTTCGCGCGGCGTAGCTACAACCGAAGCCGGAACTCGCGTTGAAGACACGAACTCCCCCTGGGAGGGGCGGGTTTGAAACCAATACAGACCTCCCATGAGTGCGATTATAATTAGGATAATACCATAGCGCTGCCCCATCCCTTGAGAGTAGAGAATGAGAAAAATTCCCACAATACAAACTCCTTTTTTGTGATGAATAGCAAAGTCTTCATATCAGAGGAGACCTAAGCTTTAATATTTTGACCTCAGCTTTATTTGTCGGTAGGGTCTCGACTCTAACAAAAGAAGAGGTATATATGAAAAAATTGTTGGTTTTAGCTGCACTTGGCGCCTTCTCTTTGATTGCTCAAGCTCAATATTTGGGCGAGCTCAAAGGCTCCGGCTCTTTGCAGGCTACCTATGGCCGAGTTGACGGTTCTCGTGACGCTCGCAATGCAACTTGCGACGTGGCTGTGAATATTCATGACACAGCAACAGAGTTCGGTTTGACATACTCTTATTACAACTGCCAAGCTTTGGGCATCTGGAATGATTTCTCTGAAGTCTACAAAATCCAAGGCTCACAATTGCTCGATGCTAAAGGAAACGTAAAAGGTTCTATTGCGGAAGATGGCACTGTTCAATTTTCCACAACAAAGAGTTCGTCTATGCAGTACAGACTAGACCACTTGGATATGGACTGCCGTTTAGAATATTCTGAAGTTAAAACTTTGGTTCTGAATGAGAAAGTCACTTACTCTATCAAGAAACAGGAAAATGGAGCTTACGCCATCACTCGCCAGTTCGCGGGAGATCAAGTGGCCTACACCAGCCGCCGTCAATACTCACACTGCCGAGCTGTGACTGTTCCGACTAAAGTTCAAAACCGTTCTGTTTTGACTGCTACTGTGAAAAAGTAATTCGCTTTTGCGACTGAGCGCTGAGTTGCAAAACTCAGCGCTGACTCTTAGAACCATTTTTTGTGTTCGATAATCAGACAGCGATTGGATACGACCTTAATACCTGCGGCTTCCGCTCTTTTTTCAGCCTCAGGATGCGAGATTCCAAGCTGCAACCACATCACTTCCACGCCTCCGACATTTAAAATATCATCGACGACTTCAGGAATACGATCTGAGCTGCGAAAGACATCCACGAATTTACGATACTCTTCCGGAACATCGGCCAACTCTGAGTAGATTTTAAAACCATCCTCTTCATGGAACTTGGGATAAACACCAACAGTTTCCCAGCCGTGATCTCGCATGTAAGCGGGAACATAATGACTGGGCTTCGTGCTGTCCGGGCTCAAACCCAGGACAGCAAATTTCTTATATTTTTGCAGCAGGGATTTAATCCCACTATCTGGAACATTCATAAGAACTCCTTTATCAGTGCCAGCTGAAAGGAGTGACACTCCTCTCCGCTATTTCTTTACTGAGAACTGAGACTTCAATTGCGCTGCCACATAGGCATTCAACTGAGTCATCGGAATGCGTTCCTGCACCATGGTATCGCGATGACGAACTGTCACAGCCTGATCATTGAGAGTCTCAAAGTCCACAGTCACACAGAACGGAGTTCCGATTTCATCTTGCCGGCGATAGCGCTTACCAATGGATGCCGTCTCATCGTAGGTCACATCAAAATCATCCGCCAATTGATCACGCAGACGATCCGCAACCGACGTGAGCTCTTCTTTTTTGGAAAGAGGCAAGACCGCCACTTTGTAAGGAGCAATCTCAGGATGCAATCCCAAAACCACTCGTGTATCCTCTTGTCCCTTTTCATCTGTGGTGATCTCTTCGCGATAAGCATCACACAAGAACGCCAAGAACAGTCGATCACATCCAACCGCTGTTTCAATCACATAA
>JBCECD010000168.1:0-3332 GCA_039206745.1 Bdellovibrio sp.
CAACAGTATCGACCAAAAGTATTACTCTCGTCTTTCCAAAGAAGCCGCGCAGCTCTACCTCGACATCTCCGACACCATTGAAAGCGTGGATAACAGCATGAAAGTTGTGGGGGACTTTTATCTCGCAAAAATATTCCGTGCGGCTTCCATGCGTTTGCGCTTTAAAGACTGGAAAGACAGCGTCGATAAAAAACTGGAGAATATGGCTCAGATTTCCAAGCTCTTTGTGAATGAAGCCAACGAGAAAAGAAATCAGCTCTTAGAGGTCATCATTATCATTCTGATTGCCCTTGAAGTGGTTCCCCTGTTTTTCAAGTGAGAAACTTCTCACAAAAACTAGGGAAGCACCTTTTGCAGACGGACAAAATTGATTTTGATTCCCTCCCGCAAAAAGATTTTTTCAAAGGCGGTCTCAAAGTTCTCGTCCTTCATTTCTGAATGATGCAGATCCTGAGTTTCGAATAAAATCTTGTACGGAGACTGACGAATTTCATCCATCGCCCAGAGAAAATACTCTAAAGAATCCGTCTTAAAATTGATCAGAGAACCCGGTTTTTGCAGACGATGCAAAACTTCGAGATTCTGTCTGCACACGAAACGATTTTTCGGCTTCTTAGGGGAAGTCCAGGGGTCTGGGAAGTGAATGATGACATTGTCGATTTCACCTTCCTCAAATAATTCATCAATATTGAACGCATGAAACCGAGCGATGGCCGCATTTTGACTTCCGCCTTTCACCGCACGGCGAATAGACTGAATAAGAGGCTTGTACTTCAATTCCAACCCCACGAGCAACCGCTGCGGATGGATTTGAGCATGATGAGCAAAGTAAGTCCCATTTCCCGTTCCTACTTCCACATCCAAAGGCCTGTCCATAGAGGACTTGAAAACATTAGAACGCCACAGCCCCTTGTTCAAGGGCGCACGCAATTCATCGAATGCAACATGAGAGTATTCACCATTGAGAGCCAGAGTGTAATGGTTCTGGTGAGGCAGATCCTTAGTGATATTAATTTGGCGACGAGGAGGCGTTATCATAGGCCTCTTCATTAGTCGGCTGAGGTCCGTCGGTCAAGCTTTTCACTGTAAAGGGCCGCAGTTCCTGAAAAGCTTGCTGACGAATAGGGCAAGAGGGGACATCGCAAACTCGACAATAGGATTTTTTACAAGGGTCCAAGTGAAAAGCCAACTCGCCATCAAAATCGTAGTCCTGTACAACGTCCTTTTCAAACTGCTGCCCAGCCTCATGCACATGGGACACATCCCAATACTCTGGCACCACCAAATGCGCGTCGACATGATGAAAGCGACCGGAGCGAATGATCCGCAAATGATGAATATCAATAATTCCAGGACGACGATTACGACGGAGGGACTCTGCCAAATCCTCCAAAACTTGAGGATCTTGCTCGTCCATCAGCACGGCTAAAGACTCTCTGACAATCCCATAACCCGAGTAAGCCAGCTGCACTCCGACTAAGATGGCGACCACGGGATCCAACCAAGAAATGCCCGTCAGAAGCACCAAAGCCAAACCCACCATCACGCCCACGGTTGTGAGCACATCCGACAGAACATGGGAGCCGCTGGCTTTCAAAGCATCTGACTTTTCTCTGGCACCCACTCGGCGCAAATACAATCCCAGAGCCAGGTTCATCAGGGCCGCGCCACCGACCACAAGCAAACCCAGCTCCAACTGCCGAGTCGGCTCATGATGAATCAAAGCCCGCACACTTTCACCAATGATCATCACTGCAGCAAAAAAAATCATTCCACCTTCAAAAGCAGAGGAAAAACTTTCGGCCTTACCATGGCCGTAGGGATGTTCATGGTCAGCGGGTTGAGATGCAAAACGAATCACAAAGAGCGCAACAATAGACGCGATGACATTGACGATACTCTCCAACGCATCTGACAAGATGGCTGGCGAATCGGTCATCTTGTAAGCGCCCATCTTTAACAAAAAAATAAGAAGGCTGGCCAAGGCTGAAATCCAGGCAGCTCGATTGCGAACCCTGTCAGGTGAGGAGATTATCTTTTCAGTCATATAAGAGGGTTGTCGTTGATTGCCCCTCTTTCGTCAACAGCTAACCTGCTGCTTTGCGATGTTTTCGTGCAGCAGTTTTAAGCTCCACCACGGAGGACTCTTCCGGTTTGTAAAAGCAGACGCGATTGCGACCGGAGCCTTTGGCTTCATACAGAGCATGGTCCGCTCGGCGCACCAGTTCCTTCGCAGTGATATTCTCTCCCGGTATAGTGATGGCAAACCCCAGGGAGGCCGTCAGCTTGATCACATCTTCCCCATTGCGGAAGGTGGTTTTCTGAATATTTTCACGCAGGCGCTCGCAGAAATACATGGCGCCTTCGTGATTGGTCTCGGTCAAAACTATCAGGAACTCATCACCGCCGTAACGGGCAGGAATATCAATATTACGAGTGTTGGCACGAATGATTTTACCGACTTCAGACAAAACATAACTACCAAAGAGATGGTCATGTCCGTCATTGACAGTTTTAAAGAAGTCCATATCCATCATCAAAACACAGACATCCCTTTGAAAACGGCGCCCCCGCTCCATTTCAAAATCCAGGCGCTGATAAAGCGAGCGCATATTATAAAGACCTGTGAGATCATCGGTATCCACCAGAGCTTTGAGTTTCTCATTGGCAAACAGAAGTTGCTCATGCAAATCTCGGATGCGCAATTGCGTACGGATGCGAGCCAGAAGTTCGAGCGGCACGAAAGGTTTTACGATGTAGTCATCGGCGCCCGAGTCCAGAGCCTCGATAATGGCTTCAGTGCTGGAATTTTCAGAGACAAAAACACAGGAGACATGGGCCAACCGCTCGCGGATTGTTCGCAAGACGCGCAGACCGGCCATCGAGGGCGCCATCCAATCCAAAATCACAACGTGGGGAATCCACGACTCCACCAAATGGTGAGCCTCGGCCTCCGTGGTGACCCCTTTGGCATCGTATCCTTCCCAGCGCAGTGGCTCCAGGAGGATCTCTAGGCTGTCGCGATCATCGTCAATAACGAGGACCCGTCGACTTTTAGGCTGTTTATAGTTGCTCTCAAAACTCATACTACATACCAGTGTAACGTCAGCCCTACTCATCGGTTAACTGGCAGATTTGTTTAGATGTATTTCTAATCCATGGCCGAGTCTGGACCGCGACCAAAGAACAGCCTTAGCCTGCGCCTATACATTGAACTAGAGGAGAAACTTCGCTATTTAAAAGACTTCACGGGAGAGAGAGATGAGTTTGAATTTCACTGAGATCGAAAGCAAATGGCAGGAAAAATGGGAAACAGCAAAAGCGTTTCAAGC
>JBCECD010000168.1:3342-4951 GCA_039206745.1 Bdellovibrio sp.
GTTTCAAGCTGAGACCCAAAGTCAAAAGCCCAAATACTATGCCCTCGATATGTTCCCTTACCCTTCTGGCTCCGGCTTGCATGTAGGCCATATTGCCTCTTATGCTCCGGCTGACATTGTCTCCCGCTATAAAAGAGCTCAAGGCTTTAACGTGCTTCACCCTATGGGTTACGATGCTTTTGGCTTGCCTGCCGAGCAATACGCCATTCAAACCGGCATCCACCCGGCTCTCACTACACAGAAAGCCATCGACAGCTTCCGTCGCACTTTGAAGTCCTTTGGTTTCAGCTTTGACTGGGAACGCGAAATCTCCACTTGCGAACCGAACTATTACAAGTGGACTCAATTTATTTTCCTGAAACTCTATGAACGGGGTCTGGCTTACCAAAAAGAAGTTCCTGTGAATTGGTGTCCTGCTTTGAAAACTGTTTTGGCCAATGACGAAGTCATTGATGGAAAATCAGAGCGCGGAGGACATCCCGTTATCAGAGTTCCGATGAAGCAGTGGATGTTGAAAATCACAGACTATGCCGAACGCCTTTTGCAGGATCTCGATAAAGTGGACTGGCCTGAAAGAACCAAAGAAGCCCAAAGAAACTGGATCGGCAAAAGCGAAGGGGCTAGGATTACATTCCAAGTGGATCAGCACTCTGAAACTTTTGAGGTCTTTACCACTCGTCCTGACACTTTATTCGGCGTGACCTTCATGGTCTTGGCTCCGGAACATGAGCTGGTTAAAATTCTTACCACTGCCGCTCAACGCCGCAATGTTGAGGAGTACGTTCTTGCAACCTCACGCAAATCAGAAGTTGAGCGCAAAGCGACCACTGAAAAAACCGGCGTTTTCACAGGGGGACATGCTATTCACCCTGTAACCGGAGATAAAATCCCCATCTGGATTGCTGACTATGTTTTAACAGATTACGGAACAGGTGCGATCATGGCGGTGCCAGGACACGACAGCCGTGACTTTGAATTTGCCCAGAAATTTCACTTGCCCGTAGTGAGAGTTTTAGAAGGGGGCGAGACCTTGCCTTTTGAAGGCGACGGCAAGCTGGTCAATTCAGATTTCCTGAATGGCCTCTCCAAAACGGAAGCGATCCAAAAAATGCTCTCTCACCTCGAAGAAAAAAAATGGGGACAACGAGAGGTTCAATATAAACTCCGCGATTGGTTGTTCAGCCGTCAACGCTATTGGGGTGAGCCCTTCCCTATCATTCACTACGCCGACAAAACCGTCGGGGTGCCCGTCAATGAGCTGCCCGTGGTTTTACCAGAAGTGGCGGACTATGAACCCTCTGATTCAGGCGAAGCGCCCTTGGCTCGTAACTCGGAATGGGTGCAGTATAAATCTCAACAGGGAGCCGTGGGCCGTCGTGAGACGGACACTATGCCGGGAGCGGCAGGATCCTCTTGGTATTTCCTGCGCTACATTGATCCGAAAAATGCGCAGGCCCCTTTCAGCTCTGAAGCTGAAAAATACTGGATGCCTGTGGATTTATACGTTGGAGGTCCCGAGCATACGGTGGGCCATCTCCTGTATTCACGTTTTTGGATGAAGGTGTTGTTTGACTGCGGTCTGGTGACACACGATGAGCCTTTCCAAAAG
>JBCECD010000169.1:0-4890 GCA_039206745.1 Bdellovibrio sp.
CCACGGTGAAAGCGCGAAGGGGTTCCGGCAGGCCTTTCAACTGCAGAAGACAGGGCTATTAACCCTGCAACTTCTTCGCTTTCTCGATAACGTCTTCAATAGTTCCAACCAGGTAGAACGCTTGTTCAGGAAGAGCGTCATGCTTACCGTCCAAGATCTCACGGAAACCTCTAACGGTATCTTTGATGTCCACGTATTTACCTTGAAGACCTGTAAATTGCTCCGCCACGAAGAATGGTTGAGACAAGAAACGTTGAATCTTACGAGCGCGCGCCACAACCAGTTTATCTTCTTCAGACAACTCATCCATACCCAAGATCGCAATGATATCTTGAAGTTCACGGTAACGTTGCAGCAAAGCTTGAACGTCACGAGCGCACTTATAGTGCTCTTCACCGATAACTTGTGGATCCAAAAGACGTGAAGTGGAAGTCAAAGGATGAACCGCCGGGAAGATCGCCATCGCTGCGATATCACGATCCAAGTTTGTCGTTGCATCCAAGTGAGTAAATGTTGTTGCAGGAGCTGGATCCGTATAGTCATCCGCAGGAACGTAAACCGCTTGTACGGAAGTGATAGAACCCTTTTTAGTGGAAGTGATACGCTCTTGCAAAGCACCCATCTCAGTCGCCAAGTTAGGCTGATAACCCACCGCTGAAGGGATACGACCCAACAAGGCAGACACTTCGGCACCCGCTTGAGTAAAGCGGAAGATATTATCAACGAAGAAAAGAACGTCTTGGTTTTCAACGTCACGGAAATATTCCGCCACAGTCAAACCTGTCAATGCCACACGGGCACGGGCGCCAGGAGGTTCATTCATCTGACCGAATACCAGCGCTGTTTTGGTGATAACGCCAGATTCTTTCATCTCTCTCCACAAGTCATTTCCCTCACGAGTTCTTTCACCCACACCCGCAAACACGGAGAAACCACCATGCTCTGTTGCGATATTGCGGATCAACTCTTGGATCAAAACTGTTTTACCAACACCCGCACCACCGAACAAACCGATCTTTCCACCCTTTGCATAAGGAGCCAAAAGATCCACGACTTTAATACCAGTCATCAACATCGCAGCAGAAGTTGCCTGCTCTTCAAACTTAGGAGCCGCTCTGTGAATACCCCAATGTTCTTTTGCATTCACAGGACCTTGTTCATCGATAGGCTCACCGATCACGTTGATGATACGACCCAACGCCTCACGACCCACAGGAGCTGTGATCATCGCGCCAGTAGGCTTTACTTTTTCGCCACGGATCAAGCCTTCAGTTTGGTCCATCGCGATAGTGCGCACCACGCTGTCGCCCAAATGTTGAGCCACTTCCAGCACCAGGTTGAACTCAGATTCAGAGATAAATTTATTTGTTACACGAAGCGCAGAGTTGATTGCAGGAAGATCTCCGCCTTCGAACTCCACGTCCACTACGGGACCCATTACTTGTTTTACTTTACCGAATGCCATTATTCAGTCTCCCCTATTTCAGCGCTTCCGCGCCCGATACGATTTCAGTCAATTCTGTAGTAATTTTTTCTTGTCTCAATTTATTGTATGTCAGCGTGAGTTTGTTGATCATATCCCGCGCATTGTTCGTCGCATTTTCCATCGCACTCATACGAGCACCATGTTCACCCGCAACGGACTCAGACATAGTTCTATAAACTTGTAAATCAAAGTGCTTAACGAGAAGTTGTTCAATGATTTTCTCCGGAGCCGGTTCGAAAATCATGTCCACCGCAAAATTCCCACCCTGATTCTCTTCTGTTCTGAAAGCACTCAAGCCCATATCGATAGGAAGAATGGTTTCGCACACAACAGATTGGGAGATCGCAGACTTGAACTCATTGTAAACAATGCGAACTTCGTCGTAACTTCCATCGAGATAATCTTGCATCACTCTGTTCGCGACTTTGGAAGCCAGCTCATAGGAGATGTCTTTATCCAATTTCGTGATGTAGTCCACAGCCTTGATTCCACGCTTGGTGAAATAGTCATGAGCTTTACGTCCCACAAAAAGGAAACTGATTTTCTCAAGTTTATTCTTGTTCTCTTTATAGTAGTTCTCGGCGAACTTGTTGATATTGCTGTTAAAAGCTCCGCAAAGACCTCTGTCAGAGCTAATGACCACAAGTAAAACACTTTTTACCTGCTCTTTAGCCTCCATCAGAGGATGGGTTACTTTGTTGGTTACAGCGATATCCGCAATCACCTTCCGCAAAGTCAGAGCATAAGGACGCATATTGACGATGTTCGTCTGCGCCTTTCTCAACTTCGCAGCAGATACCAGCTTCATAGCCTTGGTGATCTGCTGGGTGTTTTTTGTGGACTCAATTCGAGCCCGGATATCCTTCAAACTTGCCATTTAAGCACCAAATTACTTTTTAGTAGAAGGTTGGAAGATCGCTTTGAACTCTTCAAGTGAGCTCGTCAAAGTTTTCTTCGTATCATCTGAAATCGCTTTTTTCTCAGAAATAGTTTTCAAAATGTCGGCATGCTTGCTCTTCAAGAATTCGATCATTTCTTTTTCATACTTCTTCACATCTGATTCAGGATACTGATCCACGAAACCGTTAGAAGCCGCGAAGATCATAGCGATCTGCTCCTCCACTTTCACTGGAGAGTATTGACCCTGTTTCAAAACTTCGACCAAACGACGACCCCGAGCCAACTGCTGTTGAGTCGCTTTATCCAAGTCAGAAGCGAAAGCAGCGAAAGCTTCCATCGCACGGAATTGCGCCAATTCCAATTTCATAGAACCCGCAACTTGCTTCATCGCTTTAATCTGAGCGGCACCGCCCACGCGAGAAACGGATTTACCAACAGAGATCGCAGGACGAATACCTTTATAAAACAAATCAGACTCAAGGAAGATCTGCCCGTCAGTGATAGAGATCACATTCGTTGGAATGTAAGCAGAGATATCTCCGGCTTGAGTTTCAATGATTGGCAACGCTGTCAAAGAACCACCACCTTTGTCGGCAGAAAGTTTTGAAGCACGCTCCAAAAGACGGCTGTGGAGATAGAATACGTCTCCAGGATACGCCTCACGACCAGGGGGACGACGCAACAACAAAGACACTTGACGGTAAGCTTGCGCCTGTTTCGTCAAATCATCGTATACGATCAAAGCATGGCGACCTGTATCGCGGAAATATTCCGCCATAGCTGTTCCAGAGTATGCTGCCAAGAATTGCAGTGGAGCTGGATCTGAAGCATTCGCTGCGATAACAGTCGTGTACTCCAAGGCACCCGCTGCACGCAATTTTTCCACAACAAGGGCCACTGTCGATTGCTTCTGACCGATGGCTACGTAGAAGCAGTGAACGCCTTGTCCTTTTTGATTGATGATGGTGTCAACCGCAATAGCTGTTTTACCAGTTTGACGGTCGCCGATGATCAACTCACGTTGACCACGGCCAATTGGCACAAGCGCGTCGATCGCTTTGATACCTGTTTGCAATGGCTCTTCAACAGGATGACGATAAACGATACCAGGAGCCTTCAGTTCAACAACGCGGCTGTGGGGAGTGTTGATTGCACCGCGGCCATCAATAGCATTTCCCAAGGCATCGACAACGCGACCCAAGAGCGCTTCACCAACTGGAACTTGTACGATTTTTTTGGTTCTCTTAACAGTGTCGCCTTCTTTAATGTGACGATCTTCACCGAAGATAACCACACCAACGTGTCCTTCTTCAAGGTTCAGAACCATGCCAAATACTTCTCCAGGGAACTCAACCAGCTCACCTGCCATTGCATTTTCAAGGCCGTAGATGCGCGCCACACCGTCTCCGACGGAAAGAACGCTTCCTGTTTCGCTTACTTCAATCTTTTTATTGTATTGATTGATTTGTTCTTTGAGAACACGACTGATTTCATCAGCACGAATTTGTGTTTCCATTGTTAGTTGGCTCTCCTGTTTAATTCTTCATTCAATTTTTTTAAGTGCGTGTCGATGCTGTCATCGAAAGTCCATCCTCCAACATTCGCCACAATACCACCTAAGAGTTTGGGGTCTTGTTCGTATGTCAGAACGATTTTCTTATTCAGAACTTTATTAATCTTCTTTTCGATTTCAGACTTGTCATCGCTATTCAAAGGCTGAGCGGAGCGAACCACTCCACGAGTCACACCCTCCTCCAGATCAATAAGATCCTGGAAGGCTTTAGCAACCTGTTCAATAATTTCTATTCTGTTTTTATCAGCCAAAAGCACCAAAGTATTCAGAACCTCTTCGGAAAGAGATTGGCTCGACAAAGCCGCTTTCACTGCCTGAACTTTCTGTTCCGTGCTGATCATAGGATTCTCAAAATAAGCTTTTACCGAAGCTTCCGCATTGAAAGCTTTTGCCACAGTTTGCAGCTCAGCAAGAGCCTTGGCATGGATGCCTTTTTGTTTGGTCACCGCCAAAAGAGCTTTGGCATATCTTTTAGAAACTTCACTCGTTCTCATGGCCTACACTCCAACGTTGTTGATAAAATCTTTTTGCAATTTCTGCTGATCAGAAGCCCCAATGTCTTTCGTCAAAACAATGCGAGCCGCTTCCAGTGAATCCTGCAAAAGCTGTTGGCGTAATTCTTTCTGTGCTCTTTGAACTTCCAACTTGGCTGTCAATTCCGCATCTTCACGAATGCGTTTTGAAACTTCCGCAGCTTCGTCCATAATTTGTTTTTTCAATTCATCAGAGTGCTGCTGAGCTTTGCGCAAAGACTCTTCACGTGTCGCTTCCAATGTCGAAAGCTTGTGCTTGATATCGACAAATTCTTTTTCCGCCTGCTCACGGGCAAAAGCGGATTTTTGTGCCGCCTCGAGGTATTGAGCTTTACGACCTGAAAAAAACTGAATGACAGCATCTTTAGTAAAATAAACCAAGCCGCCTACCAAAATGA
>JBCECD010000170.1:0-4876 GCA_039206745.1 Bdellovibrio sp.
GCATTACAGTAAACCACTTCTCCTGTCTGCTTATCAAAAGATGCCAGGAAGAAGGTCATCATAATACGTCCCTTCGATACATCATAAATCGAACGGTTCAATAATTCCAGAGCCTGAGCCGGAGAAATATTCAATCTCTCAATAATTGTCGAGGCCGACTTCGCCGCACTGGTAATAAGAGCCGCAGGAGCTCCGTGCCCCGTAGCATCGCCAATCCAGAGAAATATTTTTGAGCCGACTTCACAATAGTGCCACCAGTCTCCGCCGCACTCACTGGCTGGCTCGTAAAATCCTGCAATCGACAGGGGCCCCATCTGCGCGCGCGTTTCCGGGAACAACGTCTCTTGCACCGTCTTCGCTGTTTGCAGTTCAGACTCCATGCGCGCTTTTTCCGCCGTCTGCTCCAGCAATCTCGACACCTCTGCCGCCATGATATTAAAGTTATCAGCCAGGCTGCCCACCTCATCTGAGGAATTGATATTCACACGAATATTAAAATCCCCCTCTGCCACTCTTTTGGTCGCATTAAAAAGCTGGGTCATCGCCTGTGTCAGACCACTGGAAGCAAGCAAACTGATGATGATCGTAAGAGAAATCAAGATACCGAAAAAGATCAGAGATTTGCGAATCAAGGTCTGCATCGCGCTCAAAGCTTTTTCTTTTTCCACTGACGTGACCACAACCAAATCACCAAAACCAGCCCGGGAAAATGACACTAACAACTCTGTACCGTTCGCCGCTTTGACGGTCTCAGCTCCCTGTGCCACCTGAGAGGAGGTGCCACGCAAAAACCCTGGCGTGACCACCTCTTGCAGACGCCTTCCCGCCATGCCTTCAGGACCGAAGAGGACAGCGCCATCACGGGATATCAAATACATCTTTTGTGAGAGTGCCGTTCTGAACATCTCCGAAACTTCACTCATGCGCGCCACAATCAAAAAGACCACATTGCGAGATTGAGTTTCATCAGTGACTTTTTCAAAAATAAAAACACGATCATCATGAAAGGGCACTTTCACCACTCGGCGTGTGGCCTCCACCTCTGCAAAGTATGCAGGGAGATTCTTTTGCAGAGCCTGTAACAATGC
Organism: Bdellovibrio sp.; assembly: GCA_039206745.1. GTDB lineage: Bacteria > Bdellovibrionota > Bdellovibrionia > Bdellovibrionales > Bdellovibrionaceae > Bdellovibrio. Next base: position 1,089 of record JBCECD010000170.1, read on the forward strand.
CGCCGCACCACCGCTGGTTTTTTCTAAAGTGGCTCCTCTTTCATAACCGCCACCCACTGAAGGCGAATAAGCTGCAACCACTTCGAGATTGAACTCTCCCGCAAAGATGGACTCCGACACTGAAGAGAATTTTTGATTGCTGAGATAATCTTGCAATACCGGTCTCGTGGTTCCTAAGACGCTATTCAGTTGTGTCTTAATTTGAGCCGCCATAGTTCCTGACATGTTACTGGAGGAGTCAAAGACGTAGGCGATCTTGTCGTCTTCAAATACCTGCAAAGCCAAAACCAAATACACCGAAAGTGTAATGAGAGGTAAAGAAGTGAGAAGTAATAGGAACTTATATCTTATTGATATGCCACGTTTTTTCACCAGCTCAGTATGCCTTCTTCCGAATCCAGCGGAAAGAAATTCTGCGCGACTTAGCCCTTGGTCCGTAAATCTATTAGACAGTCTACCGATAAGACCTCAACTGGAGATATATGTCACGTTTCGACAAAACGGAAAAGCTCATTCTTTTAACAGCACTGCTGGCGCTAGTGGTCTTTTCGTATTTTCTCTACGACGACTCTCTGCTTTTCTCAAAAGTCACAAATGCCCGCTTAGAGCTGATCGGAGATGTCGCGCAATCTAAAAATGATGTGCGCAGAAAAAACTCTGACACTTTCAGTTGGATTCCAGCCCTGCGCCAAGATAAGGTTTTTCAAAACGATTCCATCTTCACCGGCGAAAACTCCCACGCGACCATTCAATTGCAAGATGGCACACAAATTCAGATCGAACCCAACTCTTTGATCACTTTGAACTCACAAAATGGCCAGATGAACCTGGACCTTCGCTATGGAAATCTGGTCGGCGAACTGGCCCAGGGCTCTTCCCTGACCGTTAAGTCAGGAGTCCAAGAGTTCAAATTGGAAAGCCGTCAGAACACACAGCAAAAATCCAAGATCCAGCTGAAAAAAGCTCCGAGTGGTCAGGTGGGTATGAAACTGATCTCCGGAAACCTGCAATATAAAAATCCCCGGAAACAAACCGTGGCCGAGCTTCCGCAAAATGCCACCGTCGCTGTCACCCAAAAAGGTGACGTGCGCCCTGTTGAAAAGCCCCAGCTCTTTTTAAGGACCGCCGACAAAGTTCGCTGGCTCCGAGAAAAACCTCAAGACCCCCTGCCCTTTGCCTGGCAAAGTCGCGGCGACATTTCTCGTTACGAATTCGAGATGTCTTCAACCGCTGACTTCAACACTGTCCTCATTGCAAAATCCACTTCGGAGATGCAAACTCAGGTCACAGAAAAACTTCCCTCTGGCGTTTACTACTGGCGTTTAAAAGCTGTCAGCAGCGAAGGCGAGATTCAAGTTCAGTCCCCGACACAACAGATCTTCCTCACTCAGTTGGGAGTACCTGAAATCATCACGCCCACACCAGCGGCAGCCATAAATCTCACCGTCAAAGGAACTCCTGAAAATCTGAGCGCCGCCACTCCTTGGCAATGGAAAGCGGAACCCGCTCTGCGTGATTTCCGTTGGCAGCTCTCACAGACTGAAGACTTCTCTGCCGTTCTGGGTGAAGGCCGCAGCAAAACCCTCTCTGTACTCTCTCCAAAATTACCGGCAGGCACTTACTGGTTGCGCGTTCAAGGTGCGACCGCTGAACAAAAAGTTTCAGCCTGGTCAGAACCCGTTTCCTTCTCTTTGAATTTAACTGCTTATAAAGAAGAGCGACCGGCGCCACCCATCTTGGTGACCAAGGACATCTCTTTTCAACCGCCAGGTAAAGAGCGGGCTCCCGCTTCGCCCACAGCTCCTCAGTTAGTCTGGAAACCTGTTTTACAAGGCAAAAGTTATCAAGTGCAAATCGCCAAAGATATTCAGTTCACAGAATCTGAAAAATATGAGGTTGCACAAACTCAAATGGCCTGGTCTCGCTATCGTCCGGGGCAATATTACTATCGCGTCTACACTCAAGGTCAGAATGGCTTGATCAGTGAGCCGAGCGAAGTGGGAACCTTGAATATCCATGTCCAAGGCGTGATCCTCAATCCCGTGAAAGCCATTCATGTCATCGCCTCTCGCCCTGAGCCCAAACAGGCCACGCTGTCTTGGAATGAAGTTCCTTTTGCGAAATCTTATCTCATCGAGTTCGATAAAAATAAAAACTTCTCTCAGCCTCAACAGCTCAATGCCGCCGCCCCCTCCGCACAACTGACTTTGGCAGAACCTGGCTCTTACCATATTCGCGTGCAAGCTCTCGACGAAAACAGCAAACCTCTGACGGAGTTCTCCAATATCGAAGAAGCTCTGTATTCATTCCGCTCTCCTCTGGTCTCACCCACGCTGGTGGAGCCTTTTAATAACGCCTCCATCTTCCTGCAAACCGAAGCCGAACCTTTTATCTGGCTGGAGTGGAAGAAAGTCCCCGGAGCCACCGTTTACAACCTGGAGATTTCAGACAAACCTGACTTCTCGCACATCCTCATCAGCAAGTCGATTGATGGCAATCGCTATCTTATCAAGGACCGCGTGCCGATGGGGAAAATATACTGGCGTGTAAAAGCGGAAGCCAAGGGAGATTCTGAAATTTCTGATTGGTCGGAAAAACGAGAGTTCACCCTTTATCATCAGAAAAACGAGACCTTTGTGAAATGAAGATTCAATACTCACTTTTTGACACTCTCCTAGAACCTGTCTTTGTTCTCAATGCAGAACAAAAGGTGGTGTATTGCAATGAGCCCGGCGCGCTGATTGCCGGCCTGTCCATTCGTAAAATCACCCGCGGCATGAAGTTCTTGGAGTTGTTTCACTTCAGTGAGCCTTTAGAAAGCCTCAAAAAGATCATTCACATCTGCGATGCCACTCCTTATAAAGAGGTCACCTTCACCACGCCTCAAGGAGGCGCTGGAAAAGTGCAGATCACTTTACAACCGGTTTTCGACTCCATGGGAGACAAGAACTGGATTGTCTTTGTTCGCGATGTCACGCTCGAAGAGCGCTTACAAAAAAAATACCGTGCTGAGCTGGAACAAAAAGAGGATGTCATCAAAGCTCTCGAAGACGCCAAATTGCAACTGGAAAACTACAGTAAAAACCTAGAGCAAATGGTGGCGGAGCGCACTGCTGAACTCTCTCGATTGAATCAAACCCTCTCGGCCCTCCTCGACAGTCTCGGCCAAGGCTTCTTCATTTTCACTGAAGAAGGCCGCATTCTCGATGTCTCCTCAAAAGCCTGTGAGAACACAGTTGAGTGCCGTCCCAACAATCAATGGATCTGGGATGTTCTCAAACTGAACCCTGAAAAAGTGGAAGGCTTCAAACGCTGGATGCAAACTCTCTTTGCCGAGATGCTGCCCTTCCCGGACCTGGCACCCTTAGGCCCTCCCCGCTTTGCCCACTCTCTCGGGCGCCATATCGCCTTGGAATACCATCCTTTGCGCACCTCCGAAGGACGCATCGAAGGCGTGGTGGTGGTCGCCTCAGACATCACTTCATTGATTGAAGCTCAACAGCAAGCGGAAAAAGAAAAAGAACACGCGAAGCTGATCATCCACATGATCAAAAGCAAGCGCGAGATCCACCGCTTCATCCAGGAGGCACAGTCCCTCTTGCGCTCTCTGCACTCGCAAGTGGCGGAAGATCTGCCTCACCAGCAGTATGACTTCGAATCTCTCTATCGCGATCTTCACACCTTAAAAGGTGGCGCGGCTCTGTTCTCCGTCAAAGACTTGGCAGACACTTGCCATAAAGCTGAAGAAACTCTCACTGAAATTAAAAACCATTGGACTCGTCCCGGAT
>JBCECD010000171.1:0-4852 GCA_039206745.1 Bdellovibrio sp.
CATCAAGGTTCGAAAGGAGTCTTGCGGAATACCCGGATGGAAGCACTGTTGCGTAGGAACCCTCCCAATACTTTAGGACTTGCTCAAAAGTGGGCCGGTTGTCGAAAGAAACTTGGACGACATTATCCATTCGAGCCCCACATTTCTCTCATCTCAGCGTCGTGGTCTGTTCCTGTCTCGTTTTCATAGTTTTTGGCTTTAGGCCCATCTCCTGCGTCTGGCTCTAGCCAATCCCGCCATGTCGATACGAAAGTTGAAAAATGTTTGATGTACTTTGCTTCGGTTTTCTTTGTTGCGCAGTCGGTGGCGTACCGAACAATAGCGGACTCGAAATCTACTAGGTCTTGTTCGGTTTTTAAATCTTTGGATGCTTTGTCGAGGCCATCGGATCTCCCCACCTTGCGCGGGTAATGTTTTTTGTAAATGATCTCAGCCTGGGTCCGAATTTCTTTTTCCCCCAGACCCCCTTTAATATCAACTATACCTGTACCTTTAACTATACCTATACTTAGTATAGTCTTAGACTCTACTCCCACAGTGGGGTCACCGTGGGGTGACTGTGTTCTTTCTGGAATTATGACTTCATTGTTTTCGATAGTGAATCCAAGCAGTTCTATCTTTTTCTTTGCTTGAACCTTTGCAGACCACGAATCTTTTGATTCGCCGTACTGAAAATTAAAAAACGGAACGATGAGAAATTTTTCTTCACTAAAAAAGTAAAGTTTTTCCCTAAACCATTCTGAAAGTGTTTGTGGATCAATCGAAAATCCAAGCTGGAAGTTCGCCAATTCATAATCAATTTTCATCAGACCTTCGGCGCCACATTCATCACATAGGTAACCCCAAACGAGCTTTGCCTTGATCGGAAGCTTCCTAAACCATGAACTTCGCCATTTTTTTGCGTCGGTAAATCGTTTAGACATTTACTACCCCATAAAAATTCTGAATTTCTTCCTGAGTTTTTCCACTAATCGGAACTTCAGGAAAGTCCGCGACAATTTCATCTTCCAACTCAATATCTGATTTAGAGACGACATTTACTCGCAACATACCAATTCCGTACTCAGTGCAAAGTTCCACTATCTTTGTGTCGAAATATCTAGCGATTAGGCAGGTTTTCACTTCGGGACATTCCTTGGCAAATTCGATGCTGCCGGAATAGAAATGCCGACGAAGATGTTCGCTCATATCCCGACTATATTTGGCCAACTGGATTACAGAGTCGATGGACGCTGTAATTTTCAATTCGTAGAGATTTACGGTTTTTTTGTGAAATGCGGCAAAATCTACTCGTCCGTAGCCCACCGGAAATTCCCGGAATGCTTTTGAGTCTGGTCGGCCAGCAAAACGTTCAAATAGGCCGTCCCAAATTAAGTCTCCGAGTTGAGACTCTGTTAACCAAATTGCTCTAGCCACATGCCCCCCCCCAAGCTGTTCAATCAGGATTTTGCGAGCTTTAATGCGATACTCCAAAGCTCGCTTTTCTTCCGGAGTCACCGCTGATAGGTACTCCCGACGAAACTGCTGTAGTTCTTTTCTGGCCTTCTTAAGTTGGCCCGATGTTGTGGTCATGACGACTCCTTGAACGTGTTGAAATGCTGTTTTTTTGTGCTGTAAGAAATGAAAGAGGCAACACCATAGTGTCACCACTGGATGGCCGTGAATGTCTTTTTAAGACCGCAGATGGCCGCTTTGAAGCCAGCCAAACATCGTGTTTTTTATTGAAAAATGCAGAAGGAAAATGACGATAAACCCACGTTTTCAGAGGGAGAATTGTCGATAAAATGGATTTGGAGATTAGGAGTTGGTGCCCCGGGCCAGAATCGAACTGGCACGCCCGTTTAACCGAAGCCCAGGATTTTAAGTCCTGTGCGTCTACCAATTTCGCCACCGGGGCATCGTTGTGACAAGAAATCAAAGTGAATCATTTATCAACTTAAAGGTCAACTCACTTCGCAATACTTGTCCCAATATCTCGTGGGTCTGCCACACCTCGTAACAAATCCCCTTCGCGAGCAACCGCCATCACATTGCAGGGAACAGGCTCCAAGCGCACCTCATACCCGATCCTACGCAATCCTTCTAAAACCTGAGGAGCCGGGCCCGGCGGATCTATAAATAAAACATCGGGCTGCCATTGATGATGATAGCGAATGGAGGCCACAGCATCATACAGAGAGGTTTTAAATTCCACATAGTTCAAAATCGTCTGAGCCACGCAACTGATGATGCGCGTGCCTCCCGGCGCCCCAACAACCAAAGAAGGCTTTTTATCTTTTAGCAGAATCGTTGGCGACATACTGCTCAAAGGTGTTTTCTTGGGAGCAATCGCATTGGGTTTTCCACCGATAGCGCCAAATAAATTAGCACTCCCCTCTTGTGCTGAAAAGTCATCCATCTCATTGTTCAAGACCACCCCGGTTCCCGGAGCGACAACAGCGGCTCCCATCCAACCATTGATAGTCTGAGTGCTGCTCACCGCATTCCCCGCCGCATCCATCAAAGACAAGTGCGTGGTCTCTGTGGACTCATAAGGCAGAGGATCACCCGCCTGCACATCGGCGATATGACGGGCTCGATCCAGCGCCACTTCACGACGACGAGATTCGATGTACTGAGGCGAAAGCAGTCCTTTTACTGGCACTGCTGAAAAATCAGGATCTCCTAAATACTTCGCCCGGTCCGTAAAGGCTGATTGCAAAGCCGACGCTGCCAAGTGAATGGAGTTCTGCGAAAGCATCCCTTGTTTTTGTAAATTTTCAGGTTCGAGGAACTGTAAAAACTGAATCACATGCACCCCGCCCGAGCTCGGAGGTGGCATCGACAAAACATCATAGCCATGGAAAGAAGATTGCAAGGGTTCACGCCACTTCACTTCGTAAGAGTTCAGATCTTTTTGCGAGATCACCCCACCCTGCTTCCGCGACAGCTGCACCAGCGACTTGGCAAAGTCTCCTTTGTAAAATCCGTTCTTTCCCTGACTGGCTATTTGCCGTAGAGTGTGAGCTAAATCTTTTTGCACCAACAAATGTCCCACAGGTGGAACCGCGCCCTCAGCAGTGAGGAAAATACGCCGGGCCTCAGGATCTTTACGCAAGTGATCCACACGATTGGTTAAGGCCGCATGAAACTCAGGATAGACAGCAAAACCTTCCTCGGCCAAACGAATCGCCGGTTGCAAAACCTTTTCCAAAGGCAGAAGTCCAAAACGCTGATGAATTTCAATCAACCCCGCCACCAAACCGGGAACAGCCACGGCCAAAATTCCATTTTGTGAAAGGTTTGTATTGGCTTTGCCATCTTTTCCCACATACATATTTTTCCGCGCGCGCAAAGGAGCTCTTTCACGGAAATCAATAGCATAAGTTTTTCCTGTCTTCGCTTCGTGGAACAGCATGAAACCGCCGCCGCCGATACCTGTGGATTGAGGTCTTTCCACTGACACGGCAAACGAGGCCGCCACCGCCGCATCAATAATATTTCCTCCCTCAGCAAACATCGCCGCAGCGGCCTGACTGCTGATACGGCCTTGAGTGGAAATGACGTATTCTTTGCCAACGGCCTCTGCGGAGGCTTTATCACTGCGCTCTTTGGCTGTGCGGATCACACCTGAGCGAGGGGAAAGACTCTGGCACCCGCTGAAAAAGAAAACACTGAACGACAGAAGGATTAAAACGCGCTTCATTCCACACCTCAAATTTTTATGCAGATTTATTTAGAAATTTTATCCATGGTTTGGAGGGGAGCCTCCGCACCCTCCTGATGAGCTTTCTCCGCATCACGAGCTACTTTACCGGTGATACCCACCCATTCAGGAAAAAAGAACGCCAGAATGGCATAGGCCAAAAAACTAAAAATTGAAATGACGATGGCTCCGCCAATAATCCAGACTCCTGCGTCCATAAACTCTCCCGGTTGGTACGAGGTTCAGGATAGCCGATCTTCTCAAAGAGTCAAATTCTGGTCAGAAAAAAGTGCCAGCTTTTCGGGCAAAATAAAGCGAAAGGTCGACCCGTGTCCCTCTCCTTCACTTTCTGCTGTGATGCGCCCACCGTGAGCTTCCGCCAGATAGTGCGCCAAGGACAACCCCAAGCCCAATCCGCCAAATTTTCGTGTTGTTGAGGCATCGACTTGTTTGAAGCGATCATAGAGAGAGGTCACCAACTCCTCTGACATACCCACGCCCTGATCGCGCACGGTCACACAGAGATTCGGCCCCATTTTTTCAACGTCTACATAAACCGTACTACCTTCGGGGGAAAACTTGATCGCATTATCCAAAATATTTTTGATAATCTGCCGCAAACGACGCCCTTCTCCGTCGACACGAGCTGAGCTCAAAGCATTTCTAAAGTCTATTTGAATATTCTTCTTATCAGCTTTTTCAAAACTCTGCTCAACGGCTTCGTTCACAATATCCATGAATTCCAGTTCATCCTTTTGCAAAGAGAATCGTCCCAAAACAATGCGCGAAGAATCCAAAAGATCCTCGATAATCTGTGCCTGTCCATGCGCATTGCGCGAGATGCTGTTCAAACCTTCATTGAGATCCGCATCTTGCCAGGTCATATCTTTCAAAATATCCGACCAACCTAAAATAGAATTCAGAGGCGTGCGCAGTTCATGCGACACTGTCATCAAAAACTCGTCCTTAGCGCGATTGGCCTCTTTCAACTCTTCAATTCGCTGCTCCAAAGCAGAGTATAAACCCACGTTCTCCAAAGCCACGGAAGCAGAGTTGGCCAAAGCCTGTAATTGCTCCATTTGCTCCGCTGTCGGCACCGTCTGCTCTTTCCAATAGGTTCCGATAGCCCCAATGGGAGCCTGCTGACGGATGGGAGTGATAGCCAAA
>JBCECD010000172.1:0-4843 GCA_039206745.1 Bdellovibrio sp.
TATCAATCTCGAAATCCACCGCGGAGAAGTGCTTGCACTTGTGGGCGCGAGTGGAAGCGGCAAATCCACCATCGTGAATTTGCTGGAGCGATTTTTTGATTCGACTTCGGGAGAGATTTTAATTGATGATACCAATATCCTCGATATCAATTTAAAGGATCTACGTCGTCATGTGGCGCTTGTGACTCAAGATGTATTTCTCTTTAGCGACACCATCGAGAAAAATATTTGGGCCGGTGATTACAATCGGGATCGCGCGGACATTATGGCCATGGCGAAGCTTGCTAATGCCCATGACTTCATTATGAAAACTCCTCTGGGTTATCAAAGCCGCGTCGGAGACCGTGGAAATCTCCTCTCGGGAGGGGAAAAACAACGTATCAGCATTGCTCGGGCGATGTTTAAAGATGCTCCTCTCTTGATTTTAGACGAGGCGACAAGTGCTCTCGACACTGCCAGCGAGATTGAAGTACAAAAAGGCCTCGATCATCTGATGGAGGGCCGAACCGCTCTTGTCATTGCCCATAGATTATCCACGATCCAAAAAGCTGATAAAATTGTTGTGTTGAAGCAGGGGGAAATCGTGGAAATCGGCACACATGGAAATTTACTCAGTCAGCAAGGTGAATACTTCCGCTTCCACAGTTTACAACACACATAGTTCCGTGTTTAAATCAGAAGTTGATTATGATGGATTTTTTCAACTCTGATCTCTCATCAGCAATAATTCGAGCCGGTGTTGCCACTGTCGCTCTTTTAATTCTTTTAACTCTGATGCGTGCTTTTTTCCCTTGGGCTCAGACCAAAATTCGCGGCCTTGAAAAAGGGCGCATTCGTCCTCTGAAAATTCATAACTTTGAATTCATCACGGCGCAGTCCATGATATCCGGGATTTGTGGGATTCTTCAGGGGCTGTATGTTTTTGGAAGTCTGCTTTTACTCTATTTTTATCTGTCGCTTGTTTTAAGCTTTTTTCCTGAAACCCGTGATATCTCCGACAATATGTTGGAGTATCTGGTCAAGCCTTTGGTGGATTTGTTCAGCACTCTTTTAAATTATATTCCTAAAGCCATTTACATCCTTGTTATCTTTTTTGTCGTCCGCTATTTCTTAAAAGTGATTCGCCTGTTCTTCCTGCGTCTGGAGCAAGGGTCTATTCGTCTCGAGGGTTTTCATCGGGATTGGGCTCATCCGACTTACAATCTTGTGCGTATCTTGGTTTTTTGTTTTACTTTGATCATTATTTTCCCTCATCTGCCCGGCTCGAGTTCTCCAGCCTTTCAGGGAATATCTGTCTTTCTGGGATTGTTGATTTCTCTGGGGTCTGGATCTGCTGTTTCCAACTTGGTTTCCGGCATCGTGATCACTTACATGCGGCCCTTCCAGGTGGGTGATCGCGTGAAGATCGGCGAGACGGTCGGGGACATCCTGGAGAAGACTCTTCTCGTGACTCGTGTTCGCACTATCAAAAATATTGATATCACTATTCCGAACTCCATGGTGTTGAACAGCCATGTGATGAATTACAGTGCTGTCGCGGAAGAAAAAGGCCTGATTCTGAACGCTCGTATCACCATTGGCTATGATGTGGATTGGCGCACGGTTCATTCTTTGTTGCTGGAAGCGGCTTCTCGCACGGAGGGTTTGTTGAAAGATCCTTCTCCGTTTTTATTTCAGACAGCTTTGGGGAATTCTTATGTTGAGTATGAGTTGAACGCTTACACTCGTTTGGCGAATCAGTTCGATGATATTTATTCTGATTTACGTCGCCATATTCAAGATTGTTTCAACGAAGCTAAAGTGGAAATTATGTCGCCAACCTTTCATGCTCTTCGCAACGGTGATGAAATTCACATTCCTCAGCGCTATAAAACTTAGCCGTCCGTATTCCGGAAATAATCTGCCAGTTGTTCTTTTTGACAATTTTTTCGTCCTGCCTGGGTGAGCCCGACTGTCTAAAATATGACTTTATTTGGAAAAATCACCAGGCACCTTTTTGTCATTTAATGTGTATAAACCTCTGAAATGACTGGACTTTGGTAGAACATTTGACGCGTATAGGTTGTAAAAAAACACCAGGCACCTTTTTTTCTCAAGTTCGTCTACTTTTTTGACGATAAAAGATTTGACACTTTTTTTGATCAAGAATCGAAAGGAAATGAGTTTATGATTAATTGGGATGAGTTTGAACATATACATGTAATCAACAAGCTCAAACAAATTCTCGCTACCTGGTGGAATATTGATGTGGTTTTCACCGATGAGCGTGGCGGACTTCGTGGTTATGATTCTGAGAAATTTGTTTTTAGCAATCCTGCCATCGCGGCTTTGGTTAAAAAAGAAGCCGGGCAAGCCAGTATCGCTGAGCTCGTAGCCCGATCGCTGGAAGATTTAAGGTCTTCGCAAAATCGCTACAGCATTCGCAAATGGGATATCGTCGGCTTTGATGTTGGCGTCTTCCCCATCATGATCGACAACGACTGCGTCGGCACCGTACTGGCCATGGGCTTCTTCCGTGACTCTAACTTCACGTCTCGTTTAACTGAAATTCGCGACCGCCTGGCTGCCTTCGGCATGTCCGGTGAAGTGATCGAAAAAAGCCTCGGTAAATTGAAGTTCCTAGATGATGCCGAACGCGCTCACTTCTGTGAACTCTGCGAACTGGTTGCACAAGAAGTTGTCACCCTGCACCTGGAAATCTCCTCTCGTGAAGATCGCATCAAAGAGTTGAACAAAGAACTGGGCAACCGCTTTAAATATGACAACATGATCGGTAAATCCAAACCCATGCAATCCCTCTATGCCCTGCTGGACAAAATCAAAGGCGCTGACTCCACAGTCCTGGTCCAAGGGGAAAATGGTACCGGTAAAGAGCTGATCGCCAAATCCATCCACTACAACTCTCATCGCAAAGACAAACCCTTTGTAATCCAGAACTGCTCGGCCTTCAATGACAACCTCTTGGAGTCCGAACTCTTTGGTCACGTTAAAGGCTCCTTCACCGGCGCCCTGAAAGATAAAAAAGGTCTTTTCGAGATGGCCGACAAAGGCACTTTCTTCCTCGATGAAATCGGGGACACCTCTCCGCAAATGCAGGTTAAGCTTCTCCGCGTTCTGCAAGAAGGCACCTTCACTCCGGTCGGAGCCGTGGAAACTCGTAAAGTGGACGTGCGCATCGTTGCCGCCACCAACCGCAACCTCAAAGAAATGGTCGAGCAAGGAACTTTCCGTGAAGACCTTTACTATCGACTCAATGTTATCAACATCCGCGTCCCTCCCCTGCGTGAAAGAAAAGAAGACATCCCCTTCCTAGTGGACTTCTTCCTCAATAAAATTCATGAGCAGCAAGGTGGTCCCAAAAGACAAATCACCAAGCGTGCCCTGGAAAAACTCTACGACTATCCATGGCCTGGAAACGTTCGTGAACTGCAAAATGAAATCGAACGCCTTTGCGTTCTTTCCGGCGACGAAAGCAAACTAATGGCTGAGCTTCTTTCACCCAAAGTCCTCGAGGCCGGTGAGAAAAACAAAGTCCAAGGCTCTCGTTTGCAAGGAAAACTCAAAGACGCCCTCGAAGATCTTGAAAGAGAAATGATCCGCGAAGGTCTCCGCCGCACAGGTTGGAACAAGTCCAAACTGGCCAAAGAGCTGGGTATCAGCCGCGCAGGTCTGATCATGAAAGTGGAGAAATACGGTTTAGATAAGCGAAAACTCGCTCGCTAAAATTGTCATCCTCCCTAAAAATTTTACTCGATTGATCTAACTTTAATGGGCTCCGTATAAAAAAACGGAGCCCATTTTTTTTGCATTTTTTATCCCAACCCCCCGAAATGAATGAACTTTGCATTTTGCCCTCAACTTGGCATCAGTCTTGTATTGTTAAGATTCTGTAAGGGGACGTGGGATATGCACAATGCAACTTTGGATAGCTCTTTTATACTCAAGCTGAAGCAGATACTAGCAAGTCGCTATGGGAAGGGTTTACAGATTCGTCAGCTCATGGACATGGGTGAGTTGAAATCGGATGATTTTTTCACACGAGGACGGGATCTACACATCCCTATTCGCATGAATGGCTCCATACTGGGTACTGCTATCGTGCCCTCCGCTGACGACCTTAACAGCGAAAAGCGCGAAGACGTCAGCCATCTCGTGCGCATGGTCCTGGAACCTGCCATGCACAAATGGTACCTGGACCGCAAAGAGTCCAATCTGGCTGAACTGAACAAACCTCTGCCGAATCTCGAGAAAATTCATCTTTTCGGCGAAGGCCCTCTCAGTTCCGAAGAGATGAGTTCCTTCGACCTCACACAGGAGACCGAACAGGAACTCATCTCATATCTGATTCATCTGGAAGGCTCCTCTGCCGTTAAGAACAAAAAAATCGCCCTCCACCTTCATGAGCTCACTCGACGTTGGGCCTTTGTTCCCTTCAATGATATCAAAGGCCCTCTGCACTCCACTCAGGACTTGGCCAAACTAGGTGCGATGACAATCTACGTGGAAGACATCACCACTCTCAACACCTCTGAACAAGAGTTGATCCTGGAGTATATTTCTGAAGAACGTTTTTCAGATGAGCCCTTATTCATCACCAGTTCTTTGGTCGGCTTAAAGGAGCTTTCACAAATTTCGTTGAATACAAAGTTGTTAGATGAGCTCTCCATCAACTGCTTTGAAGTGGATCGCGCTCCTCTCACTCCCCAAGGACTGAAAGATGTCCTTGAACTCTTCTTTCTGAAAGAGAAATACGACGCCCCCACACCGGGCTAGTATCCCCCGCTCTCCCAGATACCTCTTGAAAACCAGGAAGGGCTCTGGGAGAATTTTATCATGGTTACAC
>JBCECD010000173.1:0-4833 GCA_039206745.1 Bdellovibrio sp.
TCACTGGGCTTGATCCAGAGATCAACGCGGGCACTCCTGCCATAAGTTGTTGTCTAAAGAATGCGTTATCCAGACCTTCGCGCCATTGCGCTGGTGAATACGCTTGCACGGCCACATCGTGGGTTTCCCAGTACTTCTTGGTGTTCTCAATAGTCTCCTGGTTATCGCTGACCACAATCATCACTGTACGTGACATTTAATCCTCCCCTTTTGAAACATTATCGAATTCAATTTGATTCACTTTGTATCTATCGGCGTTTCATGGTGAGAATTAAGGGCTGGGTGCAATTATTTTTTGAGACACTCCAAAGTCTTTAAAAGACTCGACTTTTGGAGAGGTGAAAAAGGCTCTTGACGCGAAAAGGGGGGACTTTACCCCCTGCTTTTAGTCCTCAAGAAGACTGCGCAACATCCACGCTGTCTTCTCATGCAACTGCATACGTTGAGTGAGCAGATCCGCGCTGGCTTCGTCTCCTGCTTTTTCAACCACAGGGAATACAGAGCGCGCCGTGCGCACAACAGCCTCTTGTCCTTCCACCAATTGTTTGATCATATCCTTTGCAGATGGGACTCCCACCGGCTCTTTAATAGAGGTGAGTTTTGAAAATTCTTTGTAAGTTCCAGGGGCCGGCACCCCCAAAGAGCGAATGCGCTCAGCAATCAAATCGACAGCTGTCGCCAACTCTGTGTACTGAGTTTCAAACATCACATGCAAAGTTTGAAACATCGGACCTGTCACATTCCAATGAAAGTTATGCGTTTTTAAATAGAGGGTGTAAGAATCCGCCAAGAGACGGGACAAACCTTCTGCAATTTTTTTTCTATCATTTTCCGGAATACCGATATCAATGCTTTGCTTTTTTTTCATACATCACCTTTCGACTTGTTCCAATGGACAGAACTGATTCAAATTTAAATGAAAAAATTTTCGAGAGGTAGGCATTTCAGTTTTAAGACAGCCCGCAAAAAGAAAAAGCCAACCTGGAAGGTTGGCCTTTCATTCATTCTCAGATGTCTTTGTTTTATCGACGACCTGATTTGATTTTAACTTGCAGTTTCGAGATCAAGTGCACTGCCATTTTTTCTTGGACTTTACACATTTTCAACTCATCCCGGCGGTAAGAGCGCTGAGAAGGAGTCAAAGTGCCCGTTTCCAATTCCATTTCATAATCCAATTTAGAAGAACGAATGCCTTCCAATTCTTTGGTCTGCTGTTTGAACAGCTTGGTCACGCCAGAAAGAGGAGCCACTTCGATCCACTCTTCCTTACCACGATACCAGCTCACCATACGCAAAAAGCGAGCTTTATTTTTCGCCAAGGTGAACTTCGGGAAACCAGAGTCTGACAACTCCAGAATGTTTTCGATCTCATCCAGGTTCAGATCGTCTTCTTCCCCTTCTTGTAAGAGGTGACCAGAAAGAGCCGCCAACGCCGCATCACTTTCCAGGTCTTCATCCATATCAGCTTCGAAAGCTGACGTCTTTTTTACTTCCTTTTCGTTCTCCATCTCTCCATCTAAGTCAGAGTCGAGAACTTCTTCCGCGTGCATGTTATTACCCGGATTCATCAAAGCGAGCCTCCCCCAAAAACGTTCATTGGTGTCAATTCATCAAAGTGGGTCTGTTATAGCTCAATTTTCTCGATGACACAATATGTTAGTTAAGTGAAAAAAAGTGAATTTACACCTACGACTTTTTTCATTCCCACAGAGCAGGAAAAGATTTCGCAAAAAAGATCAATCCCAGCGCATGTGCTTCACCGATTCTCCCGAATCGCGCAACTCACGAAGGGCATCAATGCCAATAGAGAGATGTTTTTCAACATAGTTCGCCGTGACTTTCTTATCACTTTCCTCGGTTTTCACACCGTCTGGAATCATAGGATTGTCAGAGACCAATAACAAGGCCCCTCTCGGAATTTCATTCACAAAACCCGTCAGGAAAATAGTCGCTGTTTCCATGTCCACAGCCATCGCCCGAGTTTTTGCAAGATATTCCTTAAAGGCCTCATCATGCTCCCAAACGCGTCTGTTGGTCGTGTAAACTGTTCCTGTCCAATAATCACACTCATGTTTTGCGATAGTTGTGGAAACCGCTTTTTGTAAGCGGAAAGAAGGCAAAGCCGGAATCTCCGCAGGCAGATACTCATTGCTCGTGCCTTCCCCGCGAATCGCAGCAATAGGCAATATGAAGTCGCCCAATTGATTCTTTTTCTTCAAGCCACCACATTTACCCAAGAACAAAGCGGCCTTGGGATTGATGGCCGAGAGCAAGTCCATGCATGTCGCCGCCAAAGCACTACCCATACCAAAATTCATGATTGTTATATTTTCAGCTGTTGCTGATTGCATCGGTCGATCCTGACCACGCACCGGCACTTGGAATCTCTCCGCAAACATTTTCACATAATTACTAAAGTTTGTAAGAAGGATATACTGACCAAATTCATCCAGGGGAACGCCTGTGTAACGGGGCAACCAATTGTCGACTATTTCTTTTTTTGTTTTCATATGAAGTTAAGGTTAGCATAGACCTTTCCACAAAAGAAAGAGGCATAATATGAGTTCAACACAAAATGGCATTCTGATGGAAATCCCTCCTCGCTTTGTCTCCCTCGGCGGCGCTTCGCAAGTCCATCGCCTCATGCCCTATGCAAAAAAGCGCATGGTCGGCCCCTTCATCTTTTTTGATTATTTTCCGGCGACAGACTTCGCTGCGGGAGAAGGCATGGATGTGCGCCCTCATCCTCATATTGGTCTGTCCACCCTGAGTTACCTCCTGGAGGGACAAGTGCTTCACCATGACAGCCTCGGCTGTAAACAAGTTCTCACCCCGGGGGATGTCAATTGGATGACCGCCGGAAGCGGGATCTCTCATTCTGAACGCATGCCCCTCGAAGTGAAGCAGCAACCTCATCGCCTTCATCTCCTGCAATTTTGGATTGCTCTCCCACTCGCTGAAGAGGATCGGGCTCCCAGCTTCACTCATCATCCACAGAAGACCATTCCTCGCTTTCAAGTGGACGAAGCCGATATCACTCTGGTTGCAGGAGAGGCCTTTCAAAAGCGATCTCCGGTTGAGACGTTCTCTCCCCTCTTTTTTATGGATGTTCACCTGCCTTCAGGGAAGGTCTTTGCGTTCGATCCCGAGGATCAGGAGCTGGCCTTTTTCATTCTCTCTGGTGAGCTTCTGGTGGACGATAAAGCGATTGGAACCGATGACTTTGTCGTACTTCAGCCAGACTCCTCTTTGCGCGTAAAAGCCTCAAAAGACACTCGCTTTGTGGTCCTGGGAGGAAAGGCCTTCGCTGAGCCTCGGCATATCTACTGGAACTATGTCTCTTCATCCAAAGATAAAATTGAGCAGGCAAAAAAAGCCTGGCGTGATGGCAGCTTCCCTCAGGTTCCCGGAGAGCCTGACATCATTCCACTGCCTGCGGATTAATACACAAAGAAATTAGTTCTATTTTTTCCCTAAAGTATCCTGAGTTTTCTAGTTTGATAAACCCATAGTAGCTTCTTTTTATGGGAAGCTACTATAGCACAAGTTTTACGGCCTCCGACGGCTTGATATTACAAACTATTTTATTTCGAGGGAGGTGTACCCAAGGCCCCATGAGCCTGCTATCGAAGATAGTCACAGGCTCAAAAGTATTTCAGCCGTCTTTATCAGAGAATTCTTCCGTAACCCATCACAATATTCAGCATATGTCCTTGGGGGCTTCGCAGTCCTATCCACGGCCTTTTGAAAACTAGCTTTAGCTGCATTCAAGTCCTCACTAATAACCTCAAAAAAGAACTCATCAGGATGCAACACCTTCACGGCTCTTCCAGCAGCAAATGCGATATCAAAGTCCTTAAGGTTATATGTCACCAAATGGGTGCAGTTTGCATCAATAGCTGCGGCCAATATTTCAACATCTCCGGGATCTGTCTTCGTAGGCTGAACTACCGCTATAGTCTCTTGTGTAGCTTGCGCAAGATAGTCAGGAACTACATTTCTCATCAGAGAAACAGTTCTACCAAGCTTGCCTTTTGTATTCGGATACTTCAGTCCAACATTTTTAACAAACTGTTGCTCAGCCAACTCAGACCACTTCGCCTGATAAAATGAATCGACCGCAAACTGAAGTGAAATATCCCGAACAGACTGTGGGAACAACACACAAGCATCAAAAAATACAACCTTACGGCTCATCAGAAATCCATCTCCAGATCTTCCGATTCCTCAGTTAAGGCCTCAAGAGCATCATTTTGTTTACGGCGCATTTTATCCCGATACTCCAAAGCAGATGACTTTAGAATTCGTCTTTGAGACCCCGCCATAAATGCTAAAGGCAACTCTTTCTGATCAATTAATTTAATAACAAATGGGCGCGAAACATTTAAAAGATCAGCAACTTCTTGTGTTGTCAGAACCTCATCGCACGAAACTATCTTATTCTCAATAACTTCAATAACCATTGGAACCTTCTCTATCGGAATTCTAATCTTAGAATGTCCTGCCACTATGTACACCGGAGTCGCAGCACCCTTTTGGACTGATTTTCTAAGCAAATCCATATCAATCCCTACTACGCGGGAACGAGGCTTAACAATACTCTTCCTCTGAACACTAGATGATTTCTTTGCTTTCATTTTTGGCGCAGTCATAACTTCCTCCAGATACCTGAAACCACTATACGTCAATTATGCTTTATTCGCAATACTCGAAATAAACGAAACAAATGAAACGTGTTAAATTGAGAACTTATAGTATTTTTAACACCTTGCTACTCTCCACTAGTGTGATGTCAGATAAGTTTTTTCAATTTTGACAATGTGTCTATTGCAA